>NZ_RHQR01000019.1:0-112270 GCF_003936645.1 Pseudomonas sp. p106 | reverse complement strand
ATCGTCTACACCGCGACCCTGAGCAATCCAGCCGGCACGGCGATGACCGTGACCTTGAGCAACGGCGCGACCATCAATATCGCAGCAGGTCAGACCTCCGGTACGGTCGCTGTCCCAGCCCCGGCCGATGACGTCTACAAGGACGCTGGTCAGGTCAAAGCCACCATCACTGGCACAACCGGTGGTGATTTCGAGAACCTCGCGGTGAATCCGGCTGAAGCCGTGACCAATGTCAGCGATACCCTCGATACCAGCACGGTGACCCTGACCGCCAATGCTTCGGTAGTCGAAGGTGGCGTGGTTACGTACACCGCCTCCGTGTCGGCTCCTGTTACTGGTTCGCCGCTGGTCGTCACCCTGGCCAACGGCCAAAGCATCACCATCGGCGTCGGCGAGTCGTCCGGTTCAGTCGACTTCGTTGCGCCAAACAACGTCTACAACACCAATACTGCACTGACCAACAGTATTACCAAGGTCGAGGGCGGTAACTACGAACAACTCGATACCGCCGGCACTCCGACCACCACGGTTACCGACAGCCCGGCTACTCAGGCCACTACCAACCTGGTGCTGAGCGCAACTGGCGATGTGGCTGAAGGCGGTCAGATCGTCTACACCGCGACCCTGAGCAACCCAGCTGGCACGGCGATGACCGTGACCTTGAGCAACGGCGCGACCATCAACATCGCGGCAGGCCAGACCACTGGCCAAGTGACCGTTGCTGCCCCGGCCGATGACGTCTACAAGGACGCTGGCCAGGTCAAAGCCACCATCACCGACACCACCGGTGGTGACTTCGAGAACCTCGCAGTCAACCCGGCTGAGGCCGTGACTAACGTCAGCGACACCCTCGACACGTCGACCGTGACACTGACTGCAAATGCCTCGGTGATCGAAGGTGGCGTGGTTACCTATACCGCCTCGGTCTCGGCTCCTGTTACTGGTTCGCCACTGGTCGTCACCCTGGCCAACGGCCAGAGCATCACCATCGGAGTGGGCGAATCGTCCGGCTCGGTTGACTTCGTTGCGCCGAACAACGTCTACAACACCAATACTGCACTGACCAACAGCATCACCAAGGTCGAAGGCGGTAATTACGAACAGCTCGACACTGCCGGCACTCCGACCACCACGGTTACCGACAGTCCCGCTACTCAGGCGACCACCAACCTGGTGCTGAGCGCGACTGGGGACGTGGCCGAAGGCGGTCAGATCGTTTACACCGCGACCTTGAGCAATCCAGCCGGCACGGCGATGACCGTGACCCTGAGCAATGGCGCGGTCATCAATATCGCAGCAGGCCAAAGCTCCGGCACGGTCTCTGTTCCAGCCCCGGCTGATGACGTCTACAAAGATGCGGGTCAGGTCAAAGCCACCATCACTGGTACCACCGGTGGTGACTTCGAGCAGCTGGCGGTCAGCCCGACCGAAGCAGTGACTAACGTTAGCGACACGATCGACGCTAGCACGGTGACCCTGACCGCCAATGCTTCGGTAGTCGAAGGTGGCGTAGTCACCTACACCGCCTCGGTATCGGCCCCAGTCACCGGCAGCCCACTGGTCGTCACCCTGGCCAACGGCCAGAGCATCACCATCGGCGTCGGCGAGTCGTCCGGCGCGGTCGACTTCACCGCGCCGAACAATGTCTACAACACCAATACCGCACTCACCAACAGCATCACCAAGGTCGACGGCGGCAATTACGAGAAGTTGGTCACCGCTGGTACTCCGTCAACGACGGTAACGGATGTGGCGGGCACCAAGGACACCACGAGCCTTGTCCTGAGCGCGACGCCAACGGTCGCCGAAGGCGGCAAGATCACCTATACCGCAACCTTGTCCAACAAGGCCGGTTCTGACATGACCATCAAATTGAGCAATGGCGAGACCATCTCCATTGCCAAAGGTCAGACCGAAGGCAGCATCACCCTCAACGCGCCCGGCGATGATCCCTACATCGATGCCGGCTCGGTACAGGTCAAGATCGACGGAAGCACCGGCGGCGACTTCGAATTGCTGGCAGTCGACGGCGCTTTCGCGGTGACCAAGGTCACCGACACCATCGACAATACCAGCCTGACCCTCAGCGCCACGCCGACGGTCGCCGAAGGTGGCCAGATCACATACACCGCCACGTTGAGCACCCCGGCAGGCACCGCGATGACGGTCACCCTGAGCAATGGCCAGACCATCAACATTGCAGCAGGCAAAACGTCAGGTTCGGTAATTGTCGCTGCGCCCGGTGAGGATGTGTACATCGATGCAGGTGACGTGTCGGCGAAAATTACCGGCACTTCCGGTGGCAACTTCGAGAACCTCGTCGTCAGTAACACGGCAGCGGTAACGGCCGTGACCGACACCCTCCAGACCACCACCCTGAGCATCAGTGGTACAACCGCTGTTGCCGAAGGCGGCAACGCAACTTACACGCTGAACCTCAGCAACAATGCGCAAACCGATGTGACGGTGAAGCTTTCGTATACCGGCCCTGCCGCCGATGGTACCGACTACACCGGTGTGGCCATCGTAACGATCAAAGCCGGTAGCAACTCAGCCACCTTCACCATCCCGACAATCAAGGACAACGTCACCGAAGGTACCGAGCAGTTCACCGTCAAGATCGACTCGGCCACCGGCGGCAACTTCGAAAACCTGGCGGTCAGCGGTAGCGCTGGTAGCGTCACCACCCAGATCTTCGAGCCGGCGCCTGCTCTGGACCTGGACGCCAACGATTCGAGCGGCAAGACCGGCGCCGACTACCAGACCACGTTCACCGAGAACCAGCCAGGCAGCGGTGTTTCGATCGGCGATATCGACGTGTCGATCACCGACTTCGACAGCTCGATGCTGACTGGCGCGACGGTGACCCTGACCAATCGCCAGCCAGGCGATGCCCTGAACCTGGGCAACAGCGTCAATGGCATCTCGATCAATGCCAACAGCACCGACGGCAAGGTGGTCCTGACCCTGAGCGGAACCGCTTCGCTGGCTGACTACATCCAGGCGATCAAGAACATCACCTTCATCAACACCGGTGAAGACCCGAGCACCGCCCCTCGGATCATCACTGTCACGGTGACCGACGGTGTGAACACCTCGAACACGGCGACCACCACGGTCAATGTCGTGGCGGTCAACGACGTGCCCACCACCACTGGCGGAGCGGTCACCGGAACCGAGGACACCGACCTGGTGCTGGGTTGGAGCGACTTCAACATCAGCGATGTCGATTCCTCACTCGCCAGCCTAGGGGTGACCATCACCCAGCTGCCAGGGGCCGGTACCTTGAAGCTGTACAACGGCACCAGCTGGGTCGATGTGAAGGCAGGCCAGACCATCAGCCAGGCCGACATCGCCGCCGGCAAGCTCAAGTTCGTTCCTGTGGCTAACCAGTCGGGTGTCGACGGCTACGGTGGTACTGGTGTGGGCAACAAGCAGGTGGACTACGCGCAGATCAAGTACGCGCCTACCGATGGCAAGGGCACGGGCAGCGAAGCCACGCTGAAGGTCGATATCACACCGATGGCCGACAAGCCGGACCTGAGCATTGGCAACAACAACGTCAACTCGCTGGGCCTGACCAAGGAAACCTGGACCAGCCTCACTGGCCTGGGCACCAACGGCAATGGCATCACGGGCGACGCGCTGAAGAACGTCTTCGCCAACTCCGGCAACGCCGGCAAGAGCGAGCAGGTGACCACTGTCGACACCACGGCCACCGTCACCCCGGGGTCGGGCTCGAAGACCTCAGGCCTGATCTATCTGGAGGCCGGCAAGACCTACACCTTCAGCGGCACCGCCGACGACAGCCTGCAGATCGTCATCGGCGGCAAGAACGTCGCCGGTGGTACCTGGGGCTCGGCCAGCGGCAGCATTTCCGGCAGCTACACCCCAACCACCAGCGGCTATTACACCCTGGAGGTCTACAACGCCAACCAGGCTGGGCCAGGTAGCCTCGACGTCAACATCAAGGTGGGTAACGGTGCGGTCACTGACCTTAGCAGCGCCAACATCCCGATGTACCCCAACCTCGCCGCGCTGGCCAACGCCGGGGTTACGGTATCCGACCTGCATGGCAGTAACGGCGTGGGTTACTACGACGGCTACAAGCTCAACGAAGGCGGCGAGAACGGCGCGCCGGTCAAGCTGGTAAGCATCAGTACC
The DNA here is from genome assembly GCF_003936645.1 of Pseudomonas sp. p106. NCBI lineage: Bacteria > Pseudomonadati > Pseudomonadota > Gammaproteobacteria > Pseudomonadales > Pseudomonadaceae > Pseudomonas > Pseudomonas sp. p106. Next base: position 108,106 of record NZ_RHQR01000019.1, on the reverse strand, counting down.
GCCCTGACGGACACAGACGGCTCCGAGAGCCTGAGCGTCAAGCTCAGCGGCATCCCGGCAGGCTCGGTGGTTGCCGACAATGCCGGCCATACGTTCACCGTTGGCACCAATGCGGTTGATGTCACGGGTTGGAATCTGGGCACTTTGACCATCAAGCCACCGGCCTACTACTCCGGCCAATTCGACGTGAAAGTCACCTCGACGTCCACCGAGAGCGTTGGCGGCAGCACCGCGACCAGCGAAGGCAGCATCAAGGTCACGGTCTACCCGCAGTCGTACACCACCAGCAACCTGTCATCCGATAGCGATAACGTCGCCAGCACCGATGGCAATGACATCGTGGTCGCGGATGTCAGCGGCCTGCACGTGGTACCGGGCCAGGACTACAACATCGCCTTCATCGTCGACACCTCGGGCAGCATGGGCTCTTCGGGCGTCGATGCTGCGAAGAAATCGTTGGAGTCGGTATTCAAGACCTTGGCTGCAAGCGTCAAGGGCTCACAGTCCGGGACGGTGAACATTCTGTTGGTCGACTTTGCAAGCCAGGTCAAGAGCAGCGTATCGGTGACCCTCAACGATGCGGGCCTCAAGACCCTGCTGAGTGCGCTGGGTACGTTGAACTCCAATGGCGGCACCAACTATGAGGATGCCTTCAAAACAACCGCCAACTGGTTTGCGAACCTCAAGGCTGCAGGTAGCACCGGTAGTAACCAGACATTCTTCATCACTGACGGTGAGCCGACCTATTACCAGACGAGTGAACAGACCAACCCGAACCTGGGCAACACCAACGTCAAGCTCGACACGTTCCTGTCGTCGATCAACTACAAGATGGGCGATACCGTTACCAACTATCAGTTGGATACCAGCAATCGTCTCTCGATCGACAGCAGCGGCAAGTTGACCATGCAGGTTCGCGAGTTGGACTGGAGTTGGAACACGGGCTACTACTACAAATGGTCCACGCAGAGCACAGCCACTATCCATGCCGAGGGTAACGGTGGATACGAGCTGTCGACCCGAGACGGCACGGGCAACTCGACAGACCGGGCAACCACCAACAACTCGACTGACAGCTTCAAGATCCTTTCTGGCTTGTCCGATGTGGAGGCAATAGGCCTGAACAGTGGCGTGAACAAGGACGACCTGAAGCCCTATGACTCCGATGGCAAGCCACAGGCCAACATCGACCCAAGCAAACTGGCAGACGCCATCCTCGGCCACACCGAAGTTACCCAGCCGGGCAACGACACGGTCAACGGTGGTGACGGCAACGACATTATCTTTGGCGACTTGCTGACCTTCTCTACGGTCGCCGGCACTGGTGTAGAGGCAGTCCAGGGTTATGTGGCCAACAAACTCGGTGTCGATGCGGGTGATGTCGATGCGCGGGCAATGCACAAGTACATCAACGAGCATTACACCGAGTTCGATGTTGCGGGCAGCAATGATGGCGCCGACACCCTGATGGGGGGCGCAGGCAATGACATCCTCTTCGGCCAAGGGGGTAATGACACCCTCGATGGCGGCAAAGGTAATGACATGCTGCTGGGCGGCACTGGCAACGACACCCTGATCGGCGGCCAAGGCAACGACATGCTGATCGGTGGCAGCGGTGCCGACACCTTCGTGTGGAAGTCCGGTGACATTGGCAGTGACGTGATCAAGGACTTCAAAGTCAGCGAGGGTGACCGTCTCGATCTGCGCGACCTGCTGCAGGGTGAGAAGGCCAGCACTATCGACAACTTCCTGAAGATCACCACCGTCGATGGTTCCTCGACCTTGCAGGTCAGCACCGAAGGCAAGCTCAACGCAGCGGGTGGCCTGGCCAATGCCGATGTGTCTATCAAACTGGAAGGGGTCAACTGGTCCAATACCACGGTCAACTCGTTGATCAGCGGTGCAGACCCCACCATCAAGATCGATAACTCCTGATCCCGTCTGCGCGGTGGCCACCCGGGCCACCGCGCAGAGTGGTCTTTTCTGGCATCTTCGTGCAGCGCATACTTCTGCGCCGGGCTGTCATGCCCGATGAACTTTGCCTATGCTGCTGACTACCAACAAGGAACCATCGTGACGAGGGACGACGCCATGTTCTACGTGCAACGCGACGCCGAGGGCCAGTTGCTGCGGGTAGAAGCTGCACCCTATGCCGAACATACGGAGATCCTCCCGGCAGATCATGCCGAGATACAGGAGTGGTTTGCTGACGATGTCGTCGAAAACAGCCTGAAGCAGCTGAAGCAGAGCGACTTGGACATGATCCGGGTGCTTGAAGACTTGATCGAGGTGCTGACTGCCAAAGGCGTGTTCAGCATCACCGACCTGCCGCCTGGCGCCCAGGCCAAGCTGCTCAGTCGCTCCACTGCGCGCAAGGCGCTCGGCAGCTTGAACAATCTGATCGAGGACGAGGAGGAGGGCGGGTTGATTTAATCCGCTGTACTTGCCTGCTTACCCGGCAGACAGCTGCCACCCTCATATCGTTATTCATTAACGGTATTTAAACTATTTTTCTTATTACCTTATAGTCGCTCCACTGCGTACCCGTCGACCAATCGATGCGCCGCACGACTTGAACCCACACGGCTAAACCCCGTGCGTTTCTGATCGTTGCGCGTCATCGAAGTCGCGCACTGCGTGGGAGTGAAAAATGTCCGTCGCCTCGAACGCCTTGTCGTCCAACCACAGCGCTCAGCCGCAAACCTTTGAAATCCGCCCGTTCTCGGGTGCCGTTGGCGCCGAGATCATCGGCCTGGACCTGGCAAAACCGGTCAACGCCGAGGACTTCAGCCTTATTCATCACGCCCACCTCGAGCACCATGTACTGGTGCTGCGCGACCAGCGCATCAGCCCTGAACAGCAGATTGCCTTCAGCCGCCGCTTCGGCCAACTGCAGATCCATGTGCTAAAGCAGTTTCTGCTCAAAGGCCACCCCGAGATCCTGATCGTCTCCAACATCGTCGAGAACGGCCACAACATCGGCCTGGGCGATGCCGGCAAGTTCTGGCATTCGGACCTGTCATACAAGGAACTCCCAAGCCTGGGCTCCATGCTGCACGCCCAGGAGTTGCCCAGCGAAGGTGGCGACACCCTGTTCGCCGACATGCACAAGGCCTGGGACGCGGTACCCCAAGCGCTGCGCAAGCAGGTCGAGGGCCGCAGTGCCGCGCACTCCTACACCGCCCGTTATGCCGAGACCAAGTTCGAAGGCAACTGGCGCCCGACCCTCAGCGCCGAGCAGCTTGCACAGGTGCAGGAAGTGATCCATCCGGTGGTACGAACCCATCCGGAAAACGGCCGCAAGGCACTGTTCGTCAGCGAAGGGTTCACTACCCGCATCGTCGGTCTGCCGGATGATGAAAGCCGCGACGTGCTGCAGCAGCTTTATGCCCTGAGCGTGCTCGAACAGAACATCTACCGCCACCAATGGCAGCCACACGATCTGGTGTTCTGGGACAACCGCTCGCTGATCCACCTCGCCACAGGCTGCCCGGCGCACCTGCGACGCAAACTTTTCCGTACCACCATCCAGGGCGATGCCCCGTTCTGACGACTGAGGAAACCATCATGCGTAAATCCATCAGCCGCCTGGCGGCAAGTATCTCCCTGGGTGCAAGCCTGGTCGTGGGCAGCCTTGCGGCCCCCACGGTGGCCCATGCCGAAGGCCAGATCCGCATTGCCGAGCAGTTCGGCATTGTCTATCTGCTGCTCAATGTGGTGCGTGATCAGCAACTGATTGAAAAGCACGGCAAGGAGCAGGGTATCGACATCGACGTCGACTGGGCCCAGCTATCCGGGGGTGCTGCGATCAACGACGCGCTGTTGTCCGGCGCGGTGGACATCGCCGGTGCCGGCGTTGGGCCGTTGCTGACGGTATGGGACCGCACCAAAGGCCGGCAGAACGTCAAGGCGGTGGCCTCGCTGGGCAACTTTCCGTACTACCTGGTCAGCAGCAACCCGAACGTGAAGACCATCGCCGACATTTCCGGCAAGGACCGCATTGCCGTGCCGGCCGTGGGCGTCTCGGTGCAATCGCGCTTCCTGCAGTACGCCGCTGCCCAGCAGTGGGGCGAGAAGGAATACAACCGCCTCGACAAGTACACCCTTGCCGTACCGCACCCAGATGCCACCGCTGCGTTGCTGGCTGGCGGCACCGAGCTCAACGGGCACTTCTCCAACCCGCCGTTCCAGGACCAGGCACTGGCCAACAAGGACGTGCACGTGGTGCTCAACAGCTATGACCTGCTCGGCCCCAACTCGCCGACCGTGCTGTTTGCCACCGAGAAATTCCGCAACGACAACCCCAAGACCTACAAGGCGTTCGTCGATGCCCTGGCCGAGGCTGCGGACTTTGCCCAGAAGGACAAGGCGGCTGCCGATACCTATATCCGCGTCACCAAGGCCAAGATTGACCGCGATGTGCTGATCAAGCTGATCGACAACCCCCAGTACGAGTTCACCGTAACGCCGAAGAACACCTACAAGCTGGCCGAATTCCTCTACCGGGTAGGCGCCATCAAGCACAAGCCTGAGTCGTGGAAGGATTACTTCTTCCAGGATGAACGCCCACTGCAGGGGAGCTGACCGACCATGACCGCCCCATTGCCAGGCCACACGGCCAGCAACCTTAGCCGTGTGGTTACACCGCCGTTGCTCAAGGTGGATAACCTGAGCCTCGGATACCGTACCGCGCAGCGCGTGGTGCGGGCCACCCATCAGGTCAGCTTCGAAGTCGACCGTGCCGACCGTTTTGTCTTGCTGGGCCCCTCGGGGTGTGGCAAGTCCACGCTGCTCAAGGCCGTAGCCGGGTTCATCAGCCCACAGCAAGGGCAGATCCTGCTGCAGGGCCAGCCGGTCACCGGCCCTGGCCCCGATCGCATCGTGGTGTTCCAGGAGTTCGACCAGCTGCCGCCGTGGAAGACGGTGAAGCAGAACGTCATGTTCCCGCTGCTCGTTTCTGGCCAGCTCAAGCGCGCCGAGGCCGAAGACCGAGCGTTGCATTATCTGGACAAGGTTGGCCTGGCGGCTTTCGCCGACGCTTATCCGCATACCCTGTCGGGCGGCATGAAAGCGCGCGTGGCAATTGCTCGTGCACTGGCCACGCAACCGAAGATCCTGTTGATGGACGAGCCGTTCGCCGCACTCGATGCGCTTACCCGGCGCAGGATGCAGGAAGAGTTGCTGCTGCTGTGGGAGGAGGTGCGCTTCACCTTGCTGTTCGTCACCCATTCCATCGAGGAGGCGCTGGTAGTGGGTAACCGCATCCTGTTGCTGTCACCCCATCCGGGGCGGGTACGGGCCGAGGTGCACAGCCATCAGTACGACCTTGGCAGCCTCGGCGCCAGTGACTTTCAGGCCAGCGCCCGGCGCATCCATCGGCTGTTGTTCGACGAGGTCGATGCCCCGAGCAGGCCGAATACCTGGGCTTCAACGACATCCGCATTGCCTACTGACAGGAGCTTGAGCCATGACCACTACACCTGTACGTCAGGAATACGAGGTGCAGCTGGAGCCGCTGCTCAGTGTGCCTCTGGAACGCAACCTGCCGCTGGCCCAGCGCCTGTGGCAGCAAGGCTGGTTACGCAAGGCGGTGATCCTTGTGGTGATCGCAACACTGTGGGAGGCCATTGCCCGCTACCAGGGCAATGACCTGCTGCTACCGAGCTTTTTGCAGACTGCCGCGGCGCTGTGGGACGGCCTGCGCAGCGGCGAGCTGCCGGCCAAAGTCGGCGTGTCGCTGGTAATCCTGCTCAAGGGCTACCTGACGGGCATCGTCCTGGCATTCGGCCTTACCAGCCTTGCGGTATCGACCCAGCTTGGGCGCGATCTGCTGGGCACGCTGACCTCGATGTTCAACCCGTTGCCCGCGATTGCCCTGCTGCCGCTGGCCCTGCTGTGGTTCGGGCTGGGCGACAACAGCCTGATCTTCGTGCTGGTGCACTCGGTGCTTTGGGCGCTGGCGCTGAATACCTACGCGGGTTTTCTTGGCGTTTCTGAAACCTTGCGCATGGCTGGCCGCAACTATGGCCTCAAAGGGCTGCGGCTGGTGCTGCACCTCCTGGTGCCCGCGGCACTGCCGTCGATCCTGTCGGGGCTGAAGATCGGCTGGGCATTTGCCTGGCGCACGCTGATCGCCGCCGAGCTGGTGTTCGGCGCGAGCAGCGGCAAGGGCGGGCTGGGTTGGTACATCTTCCAGAACCGCAACGAGCTGTATACCGACAAGGTTTTTGCCGGGTTGGCGGTGGTGATCCTGATTGGGCTGCTGGTCGAGGGGTTGGTGTTCAATACCCTGGAACGGGTGACCGTGCGGCGCTGGGGGATGCAGCGCTGATCTGTAGCGGCCTAATTTTGGTACTGCGCAGCCGCATTGCTCAGGGTCTTGGCAATCTCACTGCGCAGTTCATCCGGCTGCTCCACCTTCACCCCGTCCCCCTGGCTCAACACCCACCAGCGTAACGCCCAGCTATCTTCCATCGTGGCCTGCAGCCGATGCCCGTGCTCCAGGGCAGTCAGCTGCATGTCTGCACTCAACGGCTGATCCCGCAACTGTCGTGCCACCCTGTCGTTGACCCAGGCTTGCAGCGCCAGCCCACCACCTTGCGCCGGTTGTAGCGCCTCACCGCGCAAGTAGCCCTGCAGGTCGAAATTCCCGCGCAGCTCGCCCAAGGCATTCGCCGACCAGTGCCAGCCGAACGGAATGCTCTTGTCGTTGCGCTCCAGCGGGAAGATCAACGACAGCTCATTGAGGTCGCGTTCCACCGTGCGTTTGCTGACGGTGAAACCCACATCGCGCAGGCGCCACACCAGTTCTGCGCTGGTAATGCCCGGGGAACGGCTGGGTAGCTGGCGCAGCAGCGCCCACTGACGGCTGAGGGTGGCGCGGGTGGTGGCGAACGGCAAAAGGTAACGTCCTTGTCTAGGCTTGCCGCATCAGGATGGCGGCATTAGTGGGTCATGGCAATTAGCCACGATCCGTTCAGATCAAGGAACCGCCAATTGGTTGCCTGGCGCCGAATCGTTCGCGACAGGTTTTGACGTGACGTCGCGCAGAATCACGCCTCATCACAGCCGCAGTAAGGCCTGTGGGTCGTTCAATGAGGATGAACATGTCAGCTGTCAGCAATATCCACTCGCTGCTCGCCCGTCTTCTGCCTGAGCAGGTCATTCCCGCGCCGACCCCCGCTGGCAGGCGGCAGCGGCTGTTCGCCGGGGTGGGGTTGCCCAGCCAGCGGGCGCTGCTGGTCAACCGCCTGGACGAAGCGGCGGACCTGCAAGCGGTGTATGCCGACCTGCGCCATCAAGCGCTGGCCGGCCATGTGGCGGCGCTCAATGACCTGGGCTGGGTCTGGCTCAATGGCAAGTACTGGCGTGCCGACACCGTGCTGGCCGGGCACCTGCTGCGCATGGCGGCCATGCAGGGCAATGCCGCGGCCTGGTTCAACCTGGGGCAGCAGCACTACTTCGGCAAGGGTGTGGAGGTTTCCTACGTCCAGGCCGCAGAGTGTTATCGCCATGCCTTTGACCGGGGCATGCTCGATGCAGCCGCCGCACTCGGCGATTTGTACGAGGAAGAAGTGTGCGATGCGCAACTGGGCTGGCAGGTCGATCTGGCTCAGGCTTACCAGTGGTTTCTTCGTGGGGCCGAACGGGGCGAGGTGCGTTGCCGCTTCGAGGTGGGCTACCGTTTGTTGCATGGCCTGAGTGTGGACGCTGATATCAAGGCCGGGCTGTACTGGCTGGAGCTGGCGGCAGCGACCGGGGTCATGCAGGCGGCCGAGGAGCTGGCAGTGCATTTCAGCCGTTGCGATGCGGCGCGCTATCTGGATTGGCGGGATCGCGCAGTGCAGATGGGCAGCACGTTGGCGCTGGCGATGAAGTTGGAGGACCAGGTTCAGCCTCAATGAACAACAATTCATGTACTCCCCCCGTCGCTCCCGGTTGACGACAGGGGGAGGGCCAGGCGTATATTGATAGTTAGCAAACTATGAATATCCTTGGTTCTTTACATGACGCTTGACTCACTGCGCCTGCAAGTCAGCACCGGCATGGTCGTTGCCGCCCGCCATTGGCGGCGCATCTGCCATACGGCCCTGACCAGCTACGGCATTTCCGAAGCCTGCGCCGCACCCTTGCTGATGATCGTGCGCCTGGGCGATGGCGTGCACCAGGTAGCCGTGGCTCAGGCCGCTGGCCTGGAAAGCCCGTCGCTTGTGCGCCTGCTTGACCAGCTGTGCAAGGCTGGCCTGGTATGCCGCAGCGAGGATCCGCTGGACCGCCGTGCCAAGGCCCTGAGCCTGACAGCCGAGGGCCGTGCCTTGGCCGAAGCCATCGAAGCCGAACTGGTGCGCGTACGCCACGAAGTGCTGCAGGGTATCGATGAGGCCGACCTGCATGCCGCCTTGCGCGTGCTCCGCGCCTTCGAGGCAGCAGGCCTTGGAAGCACTGGCGGGGTGGCATGAACGGTTTCTTCAGTTCGGTACCGCCGGCCCGCGACTGGTTCTATGGTGTGCGTACCTTTGCCGCGTCGATGATCGCGCTGTACATCGCACTGCTCATGCAGCTGCCGCGCCCCTACTGGGCGATGGCAACCGTCTACATCGTTTCCAGCCCATTCGTTGGGCCTACCAGCTCCAAGGCCCTGTATCGGGCCCTTGGCACGCTGCTCGGCGCTGGCGGGGCAATCTTCCTGGTGCCGCCGCTGGTGCAGTCGCCGTTGTTGCTGACCGTCGCGATCGCCCTGTGGACTGGCACATTGCTGTACCTCTCGCTGAACCTGCGCACCGCGAACAACTACGTGCTGATGCTGGCCGGCTATACGCTGCCAATGATCGCCCTGGCGGTGGTCGACAACCCGCTGGCAGTGTTCGACGTTGCTTCTTCACGTGCCCAGGAAATCTGCCTGGGGATTGTCTGCGCAGCCGTGGTCGGCGCGATTTTCTGGCCACGACGCCTGGCGCCCGTGGTGGTTGGCGCGACCGGAAGCTGGTTCAGTGAAGCGATCCGCTACAGCGATACCTACCTCGCCCGTGATGTTGCTGCGGACAAAGTGGGTGGCATGCGTGGTGCCATGGTTGCCACCTTCAACTCGCTGGAGTTGATGATTGGCCAGCTCGGCCACGAGGGTGCAGGCCCGCATACCTTGAAGAACGCCCGCGAGCTGCGCGGGCGCATGATCCATCTGCTGCCGGTGATCGACGCCCTTGACGACGCCCTGGTGGCGCTCGAAGGCCGCGCCCCGGCGCAGTTCGCCCAGCTGCAACCAGTGCTCGCCGCCGCCCGCGAATGGCTCGAGGGCACAGCACAAAGCGCCTCGGTAGCTCGCTGGACTGCCCTGCACGAACAGATCGACCGCCTGCAGCCCGGCGCCGCCGCGCTCGACCAGCGCGCCGAATTGTTGCTGTCCAATGCGCTTTACCGGCTGACCGAATGGGCCGACCTGTGGCAGGACTGCTGTACCTTGCAGCACGCCTTGCGCACGGATGACCCCAAGCCCTGGCGCGCGGTCTACCGCCACTGGCGCCTGGGCCGCCTGACACCGTTCTTCGACCGTGGCTTGATGCTTTATTCGGTGGTTTCCACCGTGCTGGCAATCATCGTCGCCTGCGGCCTGTGGATCGGCCTGGGCTGGAACGACGGCGCCAGCGCGGTGATCCTCGCCGCCGTGTCGTGCAGCTTCTTCGCCGCCATGGACGACCCGGCACCGCAGATCTACCGGTTCTTCTTCTGGACGTTGATGTCGGTCATCTTCTCCAGCCTGTACCTGTTCCTGGTGCTGCCCAACCTGCACGATTTCCCGATGCTGGTGCTGGCCTTCGCGGTGCCGTTCATCTGCGTCGGCACCCTGACCGTGCAGCCACGCTTCTACCTGGGCACCTTGCTGACCATCGTCAACACCTCGACCTTCATCAGTATCCAGGGCGCCTACGACGCCGATTTCTTCACCTTCCTCAACTCCAACCTGGCAGGCCCTGCAGGGCTTCTGTTCGCATTCATCTGGACCCTGGTGATGCGCCCGTTCGGTGTGGAACTGGCCGCCAAACGCATGACTCGCTTCGCCTGGCGGGACATCGTCGAGATGACTGCCCCGGCGACCCTGGCCGAACGTCGCCAGCTCGGCGTGCAGATGCTCGACCGCCTGATGCAGCACCTGCCGCGCCTGTCGCAGACCGGCCAGGACAGTGGCGCAGCCCTGCGCGACCTGCGCGTGGGCCTGAACCTGCTCGACCTGCTGGCCTACCTGCCGCGTACAGGCACCCAGGCCCGCGAGCGCCTGCAAACGGTGATCGAGGAAGTGGGCGGCCACTACGCTGCCTGCCTGCGTGCCGGTCAGCGCCTGCATGCCCCTGCGGCGCTGCTGCGCAACATGGAGCGGGCACGCCTGGCGCTGAACCTGGATGAACTGTACGAACGTGGCGATGCCCGCACGCACCTGCTGCATGCCCTGAGCGGCCTGCGCCTGGCATTGCTGCCGGGTGTCGAGGTGATGCTCGAGCCTGCCGAACAACCGCAACTGCCCCCCGGGCTCGACGGAGCGCCCCTGTGATCGGTGAACTGGATATCAGCGGGGTGTTCCTGCCCACGCTGCTGGTGATGATGGTCTGCACCTACCTGCTGTTCCTCGGGGTGCACGCGGTGCTGGTGCGCCTGCACTTCTACCGCCTGGTCTGGCACCGGGCGTTGTTCAACGTTGCTTTGTATGCCGTGCTGCTTGGCGCGGTGGACCATTTTTGCCGAAGCCTGATGCTGCCATGAAAAAACCTTTGCTGACCCTGGGCCGTGTGGTCCTGACCTTGCTGGTAGTGACCTTCGCCGCCGTGCTCGTGTGGCAGATGGTGGTGTACTACATGTTCGCCCCCTGGACCCGCGACGGCCACATCCGCGCCGACGTGATCCAGATCGCCCCGGATGTTTCCGGGTTGATCCAGAAAGTCGAAGTGCGTGACAACCAGACCGTCAAGCGCGGCGACGTGCTGTTCACCATCGACCAGGACCGCTTCACCCTGGCGCTGCGCCAGGCCAAGGCGACCCTTGGCGAACGCCAGGAAACCCTGGCCCAGGCCTCTCGCGAAACGCAGCGCAACCGCAAGCTGGGCAACCTGGTGGCGGCCGAGCAACTGGAAGAAAGCCAGTCCCGCGAGGCCCGTGCCCGTTCGGCGGTGAGCGAGGCCCAAGTGGCGGTCGACACCGCCCAGCTCAACCTGGACCGTTCGGTGGTGCGCAGCCCGGTGGACGGTTACCTCAACGACCGCGCGCCGCGAAACCACGAATTCGTCACGGCTGGCCGCCCCGTGCTTTCGGTCGTAGACAGTGCTTCGTATCACGTCGATGGCTATTTCGAAGAGACCAAATTGGGCGGCATCCACATTGGCGATGCTGTGGACATCCGCGTAATGGGCGACAACACTCGCCTGCGTGGCCATGTGCAGAGCTTTGCCGCCGGTATCGAGGACCGCGATCGCAGCAGCGGCAGCAACCTGCTGCCCAACGTCAACCCGGCGTTCAGCTGGGTGCGCCTGGCCCAGCGGATCCCGGTGCGCATCGCTTTCGATGAAGTGCCGCAAGACTTCCGCATGATCGCCGGGCGTACCGCCACGGTGTCGATCATCGAGGGCCCGCGCCCATGAAACAGCTGATCCTGGTTGGCTTGTGCCTGTCTCTTGGGGCCTGCATGATGGTAGGCCCGGACTATGAAGTACCCAAGGACGCGGCAGTGCAGCGCAGCGACCTCAGTGGGCCGCTGCGCCAGGATGCTGCCAGCGTCGTGTCGGCGCCGGTACCCGAGGACTGGTGGCAGCTGTATCAGGATCAACGCCTCAATGAGCTGGTGCGCCAGGCGTTGAGTGCCAACACCGAACTGCGCGTGGCTGCGGCCAACATTGCCAAGGCCCGTGCCCAGGTCGAGGTAGCCCAGTCCCAGGGTGGATTCAACGGTGGCATCAAAGCCGGAGCCCAGCGGTTGCAGGAGTCTGGCGAGGCATTTTTGCTGACCGAGAAGGTGCCAGTGGCCAACATCGGTGATGCGATCATCAGCGCTTCCTACCAGTTTGACCTCTGGGGTACCTTCAAGCGTGGCACCGAAGCGGCCAAAGCCAATGCCGACGCTGTGCAGGCCGCTGCCGATACCGCCCGCATCACGTTGGTGGCCGATGTGGTCAAGGCCTACACCCAGGTGTGTTCGGCCAACGAGGAATACCACATCGCCCGCGAGTCGCTCGATTTGCAGCAGCAGAGCGTACAGCTCAACCAGCGTCTGCGTGATGCTGGCCGGGGTGACGAAACCCAGGTCACTCGCTCGCAGACCCAGTTCAAATCGCTGCGCGCAGAGTTGCCGCGCTTCAAGGCCGAGCGTGAAACCGGCCTGTATACCTTGGCCGCGCTGCTGGCCAAACCTGTGGAGCAACTGCCTGCCGGCACTGCCGAGTGTGCCGAGCTGCCACACCTGAACCAGCTGTTGCCGGTCGGTGATGGCGCCGCGCTGCTCAAGCGCCGCCCCGACGTGCGCCAGGCCGAACGCCAGTTGGCGGCATCTACAGCGAATATCGGCGTGGCCACGGGCGCCCTGTATCCGGACATCAGCATCGGCGCCCAGGTTGGTACCATCGGTATTCTCGAGAACCTGGGTGAGCCTGCGACCAACCGCTGGGGCTTCGGCCCGCAGATCAGCTGGAACATCCCCACCAACGGCACCCGTGCCCGCATTCGCATGGCTGAGGCTTCGACCCAGGCGGCGCTGGCGCATTTCGACGGCGTGGTGCTCAACGCCATTCGCGAAACCCAGACCCGCCTGGCCCAGTACAGCGCCTTGCTCGACCGGCGTGATGCGCTGGCCGAGGCGGAGAAATCGGCGAAAGAAGCGGCGGACCAGACGCACCGCTATTACCAGGCGGGGCGTGAGTCATTCCTGGCGGACTTGCAGGCGACACGGACCTACACGGACATGCGCGCGCAGCTGGCGGCGGCCAATAGCCAGGTGGCGATGGGGCAGATCGGTGTGTTCCTGGCGTTGGGCGGTGGGTGGAAGGGCGCTGCGGTGAAGCAGTGAGGGTGGAACAGGGTCGTGGCGATACCTGTCACTTTTGCCAGTAGCGAGCTGCCACGAACTGCATCAGCATGGTCTGGGCCCGATACGAGGTCAAACCACCATGAGCCAGAACACGCAGGGTCGAGAATTTTCCTGTACCCAGTTTTTTTACGCGCAAGACCGGCTTGTGACACAGGTGGAGGGCCGGTCAACGCGAACGGTGTTGCGGGCGAGGGGCTTACTGTTAGCGCAGTTGCGTTGTGACGACAACGCACTGCAAACCGTAGTGCTTACGATGGACGCCAAAGACTCTGTGCTCGTGGCTTCGGTAAGCGGCGAAGCACAAAGTTTTGCCTACCCACCTTACGGCTCCAAGCAGGAAAGCGCCGATCTCCCAGGGTTGCCCGGTTTCAATGGAGAAACACGGGACGCTGTGACAGGGCACTATTTTCTAGGTTTGGGCTATCGTCTGTACAACCCTGTGCTGATGCGCTTTCAAAGTACTGACAGCTTGAGCCCATTTGGCGAGGGTGGGTTGAATGGCTATGCGTATGTCTCCGGTGATCCTGTCAATTTCAGTGACCCGACCGGGCATATGCCTACTAAGGGAGTATTGCCGGCACACATGAAAAGGCCTCACTCATTGATTGTGTCTCCCAATTCGCAGAAGACCCTCGCTTCGAGGAAGCCTGCGATGAACCGATCTATTTCGACTGCCTCCAGCTCGTCATTATTATCCTCCCCCTCCCCCTTGTCAGGAGGGAGCCCTCCATTGGGTGAACGGTACAGCTCACCAAGCTCTGTATTTTCAAACGCATTCTCAGAAGAAAACCAAGGCTGGAAACTAAACAAGGCGGACGTGAGAAAAAATTTGAAAGTACTGACTAAAGTTGAGCAGCAGAAATTCGATGAATTTCAAAATTCGATTCACAATAAGGGGCTGCCGCCTTGGGAAGCTGTATTGCCTTTAGGTGATGTAGACTACAAACTTTATAGGAAAGATTTAGGGATTTATCAGTTCCGCCTCAATGGCGGTACCCGTGTTCACTTTGAGGTGGAGGGTAAAACCGTGATTATTCGCCAGGTGGGAGGGCATGCGTAGCGTACGCGGCATATTGCCAACCCTGCAGTCGTAAGAAATTTCCGAATATAAAACCAAATGCTTCGGTCGAATTATCCTACGGCGTCTGTCGGAAGGTGCCGTTTTGGCTGGAAAGTGTTCCCGGAATACTGTGCTCAGGTCCACCTTGCAAGGTGATCGGGCGTGAGACACCCGGTTTAAACGTGAGTAGCCGACAGCCTTCATTGCGGAAATCCTCACTTCGGCATCATCAGGCAAATTTTTCTCACGCTACAAGGAAAATTATGATTTTTAGGGTTTGCTCGACTATATCGGTGCCGACTATCCGCCGACCGTGCGTGACGGCCAGTTGGGCGCGCGCCTGGCCGTGGCCTACGAAGTCCGTCAGGCGCCGGTGATTACCCCGGACCCCGCCCGTGGTGCTTCGTTGTATGCACACAACTGCTCGATCTGCCACGGTGACACGGGGCAGGCGATGGAGCCATGGCAGTCAAACCCAGATCGCATCCCAATGCGGATAATCCCCCACCCGCTCAACCAGACCTGCGCGCATAGGGTTCAAGACGATGTACCGCGCCACAGCCTGCACGTCCTCTTCTCGCCGCAACGCCCGGTCATGAAACCCCTTCTGCCAAAGCCTCCCATATCGCCCGAGATGGCGGTTGATGCCACAGGTGCTGTGCGACTTCACCCGCCGCATCAACGTTTTCAGGCTCACCGGCCCCAGCTCGATCAACCAGTGGAAATGATCAGGCATTACCACCCAGGCTAAAGACCGCGCCGCACCTTCTGCCTCGGCCTGGCGTAGCTGGCTGACCAACAAGCGGGCCGAGTGAAACCCACCCAGTACAGGGGCCCTGTGCAATGTGGTGCTGGTGAGAAGGTACAACCGATGCCTTTCTGAGAACCGGCCAAGCCTTAGCTGATTTGAATGGGGACGATCCATGTTCCCTGCCTCCTGATGGTTCGCCTATCAGGCTAGTAGCGACGGTTTTATCAGGTTGGGCTCAATTGGTACCTGCTGTTTCCGCGGGGTGGCCAATCGCCGGCAAGCCCACAGGGAACGCGCAGTTCTTGAGGTCTGCACTGTACTTGTGGGAGCCGGCTTGCCGGCGATCGAGGGCGAAGCCCTCGCAGCAGTCGCAAGCCGTAAGACATTTCTGAACCTTAAACCAAATGCTTCAGTTTTTTCACTCTGGCGACTTATCCTACGACGCCTATCGGAAGGTGCCGTCTTGGCTGGCAAGCGCTCCGGGAATAATGTCCTCGGGTCGCCTCGCAAGGCGATCGGGCGTGAGACACCCGGTTCACATTCGGTAGCGCCGCTCCATGGCGGTCGTGCGCGGGCAGGCTTCGGTCTGGCCGGGGTTACCGTATGTCCCGGGTCTCACCCCGTGCACGACTGCCACCCAAATCCGTGAGACGAGGAGGAAGGCAGGTCAGCCCAACATACGGAGATCCGCCATGAAAAAGCTCGTCCCAGACCCACCTCCATCTGCCCTGCTTCTGCTCGACCCTCCCGCCATCTCGCTCCCGGAACCGCCCAACACCCAAGAGTGCAACGCACTCATCTGCGCTTTGACCCTGACCATCAAACAGACCTCCAGCGTGCTGCTCGACAGCCCGCAAGGCCCTGTGCGTGACGCCATGGGCATGAACATCCGCCTGCTGTGCCGGATGATCAATGCGCTGAACGAGCACGCCGGTGCGCAAGGAGCATCACAATGAGCGAGGGCCTCAACCAAGCATCAACGGCAGGCGTAGAAACCTTCGACCTGTTCAGCCTCAGGCCTGATGTTCCGTTCGATCATGCGTTCTCGCAGCTTTCCGTACTGCTCGGCTGCATCCGCCACCTCACCACCGAAGCGGAAATGGAAAACGACCGTATCGCTGGCAGCGCGGCGCGGATTCTCAGCGAGATGGCCAAGGCATTGATCGATGATCTGGAGCGGGGGATGAACGAGGCTCACTGAGGCTGCGCAGGCTCCATTTGTTGCGATTGCTGCTTCTGCAACTGCACAGGGCCATTGAAATAGATGTGCCATTGCGTGTTTCTTTCGCCGGGACGAGTAACATGGCCGTTTCGGGGCTGCTACGCAGCCCATCGCCGGCAAGCCGGCCACACAGGTACAGCGCAGAGCTCAAGAGCTGCGCGATACCTGTGGGAGCTGGCTTGCCGGCGATGGGCCGCAAAGCGGCCCCAAATCGCTCAACTGAACGGCATCGGGCAAAGCCCCTCCTGCTTCAAGAGGAAAACGCAATGCGCATATGGATCGACGCCGACGCGTGCCCCAAGGCAGCCAAGGACCTGATCGTCAAATTCGCCCTCAAGCGCAAGCTCGAGGTGGTCATGGTGGCCGGGCAGGCCGTGGCCAAACCGGCCTTCGCCGTTGTGCGGCTGATCGTGGTACCCAGCGGCATGGATGCCGCCGATGATTACCTGGTCGAGCACGCCGTGCCAGGTGAGCTGGTCATCTGCAGCGACGTGCCGCTTGCCGACCGCCTGATCAAGAAGGGGGTAGCGGCGCTGGACCCACGTGGCCGTGAATTCGACGAGCGCAACATGGGCGACCGGCTGGCAGTGCGCAACCTGTTTACCGAGTTGCGCGAGCAGGGCCAGGCCGGCGGAGGGCAGGGGCCTTATGGCGAACGCGAAAAGCAGGCGTTCGCCAATGCGCTGGACCGTATTCTGGCCCGCTTGGCCAAGGGCTGATCAGTCAGCCTCGTGGGTCATTTCCAGCACGCGATCCACCAGCTTGTAAATGCCGCCAGCCGCCTCGCTGATCGACTTGGCCACCATGTACGCCGGCGTGGTCACCAGCTTGCGCTGGGTGTCCTCGACAATGTCATGCACATCGCACTCTTCATGGGTGCCACCCATCTTGGTCACCGCAGCAGCAGTATCGGCATCGTTCCCGATGGTGCAAACCACGCCAGGGCCGTAGATCTTGGCCGCCAGTGCCGGTGAAATGCACATCAGGCCAACCGGCTTGCAAGCTTCGGCAAAGGCCTCGGCCAAGGCCAGTACCTGCGGGTTGACCGTGCAATCGCTACCTTCGACGGCAAAGTCGGACAGGTTCTTCGCCGCCCCGAAACCACCCGGCACAATCAGCGCATCGAAGTCCTCGGCCCTGGCCTCGCTGATGTCCTTGACCTCGCCGCGGGCGATGCGCGCCGATTCCACCAGCACATTGCGCGACTCAGGCATCTGCTCACCGGTGAGGTGGTTGATCACGTGCATCTGCGCGATGTTCGGCGCGAAGCACTGCACCTGTGCGCCGCGCTGGTCGAGGCGCAGCAGGGTGATCACGCTTTCATGGATTTCGGCGCCATCGTAGACGCCACAGCCGGAAAGAATCACCGCTACTTTTTTCGTCATGCTCATTACTCCAGTGTCGAGGCGCTAAATGTCCTCTAGTTTGGCAGATGTGGCCATAGGGGTTGCCATGGGTGCATCCTAATCTGTGTGGATACCCTTCGAGGCAGCTGTCCATGGACTTGATTCTGCTGGCCGTACCGTTCTTTTTCGTGCTGATCGCGGTTGAATTGGTCGCCGACCGTGTGCGCGGCCAGCGCAATTTCACCGTGGCCGATTCGATCAACAGCCTGAGCACCGGCGTGCTGTCCACCAGTACCGGGCTGCTGACCAAGGGGGCAGGGCTGGTGACCTATGCACTGGCGTGGGAGCATCTGGCGCTGCTGCACCTGCCGGGCCACGCCGTCTGGGTCTGGTTGCTGGCGTTCGTGCTGTACGACTTCTGCTATTACTGGCTGCACCGCTTGGGGCATGAGCGCAATGTGCTGTGGGCAGCCCATTCGGTGCATCACCAGAGCGAGGAGTACAACCTCACCACCGCGCTGCGCCAGACCAGTAGCGGCTTCCTCTTTTCGTGGATCTTCTACCTGCCGCTGGCGCTGATCGGCGTGCCGCCATGGGTGTTCATTACCGTGGCGTCGCTCAACCTGCTGTACCAGTTCTGGGTGCACACCCGGCACATTCCCAAGTTGGGCTGGCTCGAATGGATACTGATCACACCGTCCAACCATCGCGTCCACCATGCGCAAAATACTGTTTACTTGGATCGCAACTACGGCGGTGTGTTCATTCTTTGGGACCGTCTGTTTGGCACCTTCAAGGAAGAAGACCCGGCCGAGCCGGTGGTGTTTGGCGTGACCACGCCGTTGGCCAGCTGGAACCCGTTGTGGGCCAACCTGCAGTTCTATGCCCAGCTCTGGGACGATGCCCGGCGCACCGATAGCCTGTGGGACAAACTGCGTATCTGGTTCATGCCCACTGGCTGGCGGCCGGCGGATGTGGCCGCGCGTTATCCACAGGCCAAGCAGAACCTGGCGCTGTTCCGTAAGTTCGAGGTTGCCCTGGGGCGGGCGCAGCAGGTTTATGTGGTGCTGCAGTTCGCCGTATACGTGGCATTGGGCAGCTACTTGATGGGCGTTGCAGAGCAGGTGCCGACGGCGGCCCTGGTGCTTGGCTGGGCGGTGATGGCGCTGGGGTTGTTCGCCCTGGGCGCGGCCCTGGAAAACCGGCCGTGGGCAGGGCGCCTGGAGCTGGCGCGCCTGTTGTTGAATGTGCCTGCGCTGTATCTGGCTGGCGCTCTGGGCTTAGGGGTTGTTACGCCCTTGGTCTGGGCCCTGCTCGCGCTTTACAGCCTGCTCAGCCTCGGCGGCCTGGGCCTGTGCCGCGGCCTTGCGCTCGGCGCGCAAGGTGCGAAAACGCCGCCGCAGCCACAGCAGGGCGCCGAGCAGCAGCAGGCCACCGAGCACCCATAGCTCGTACTTCTTCACGTTGCCCAGCATGCCTTCAAGAATGGCGCCGAAGTGGTACGCGGCTGCGCCCAGGGCCAATGCCCAGACGGCTGCGCCGATGCCGTTGAGCAGCAGATAACGGCGGGGTGGGTAGCCGGACAGGCCGATAGCCACGGGCATGACCGTGCGCAGGCCATAGACGAAGCGGAAGCTCAGTACCCAGATGTCGGGGTGGCGGCGGATATGTTCCAGCGCCCGGTCGCCCATGGCCTGCCAGCGCGGCTTGCGCGCGAGGATCTTGCGCCCGTGGCGGCGGCCCATGAAGTACCACAGCTGGTCGCCGGCATAGCTGCCGAAGAATGCCACGATCACCACCAGGCTGATGTCCATGTACCCGCGGAACGCAAGGAATCCTGCAAGCACCAGGATGGTCTCGCCTTCGAAGAAGGTGCCTAGAAAAAGGGCAAAATAGCCGAAATCCTGCAGGAATTGTTGAAGCATTTTCTGAGGTGCTGGCGAAATGAACGCGCAGCCTACCCCTTCACGCGCGTTCGTGAAAGTGTCCAGATGCGTCTCGACGTGAACAATTCGTACAAGGACAATGGCTTCAGCCACAAGTCGCGGGCTTGCCTATAGATGTAACACAGACGTCATAATGGCCGCTTATCGTCCCGCTCAATTGATGATAGGGCGTTAACGTCCTCCAGGAACGCCAGATGAATAATGAAGTGCTAACCCCTGTCGCGATCAAGGACGCTCAGGCAGTCCCCGAAGAGATGGTGCAGACCCCGCCGGATCTGCCAGAGGCCCCGGAGCCTGCAGTAGAGGCCGCTGCCCCCGCGCCCGTGCATACTGCCCCCGCGCCGGCCATCGCCATCCCGAGCCTGGACGACAGCAGCCTGTACATTCATCGCGAGCTGTCGCAGCTGCAGTTCAACATCCGCGTGCTGGAGCAGGCGCTGGATGAGTCCTACCCGCTGCTCGAGCGCCTGAAGTTCCTGCTGATCTTCTCCAGCAACCTCGATGAATTCTTCGAGATCCGCGTGGCGGGCCTGAAGAAGCAGATCAACTTTGCTCGTGAACAGGCCGGTGCCGACGGCCTGCAGCCGCATCAGGCGCTGGCGCGCATCAGCGAGCTGGTGCACACCGAAGTGGAGCGCCAGTACGCGATCCTCAATGACGTGCTGCTGCCGGAACTGGAAAAGCACGCGATCCGCTTCATCCGCCGCCGTTACTGGACGCCCAAGCTCAAGACCTGGGTGCGCCGCTACTTCCGTGACGAGATTGCGCCGATCATCACCCCGATTGGTCTGGACCCGACGCACCCGTTCCCGTTGCTGGTGAACAAGAGCCTTAACTTCATCGTAGAACTCGAAGGGGTCGATGCCTTCGGTCGTGATTCGGGCCTGGCGATCATCCCGGCACCGCGCCTGCTGCCGCGGGTCATTCGTGTGCCGGAAGAGGTCGGTGGCCCTGGGGACAACTACGTGTTCCTGTCCTCGATGATCCACGCCCATGCCGACGACCTGTTCCAGGGCATGAAGGTCAAGGGTTGCTACCAGTTCCGCCTGACCCGTAACGCCGACCTGGCGCTGGATTCGGAAGAAGTCGACGACCTGGCGCGCGCCCTGCGCGGTGAGCTGTTCTCGCGCCGATACGGCGATGCCGTGCGCCTGGAAGTGGCCGACACCTGCCCCAAGCACCTGTCCGACTACCTGCTCAAGCAGTTCAGCCTGAGCGAGAGCGAGTTGTACCAGGTCAACGGCCCGGTCAACCTGACCCGCCTGTTCAGCATCACCGGCCTGGACAGCCACCCGGAGCTGCAGTACACGCCGTTCACCCCGGCGATCCCCAAGCTGTTGGTCAACGCCGACAACATCTTCAGTGTCATCAGCAAGCAGGACATCCTGCTGATGCACCCGTTCGAGTCCTTCACCCCCGTGGTCGACCTGCTGCGCCAGGCCGCCAAGGACCCGCACGTGCTCGCCGTTCGTCAGACGCTGTACCGCTCCGGCGCCAACTCGGAAATTGTCGACGCACTGGTGGATGCAGCACGAAACGGCAAGGAGGTCACCGCGGTGATCGAGTTGCGCGCGCGCTTTGACGAAGAGTCCAACCTGCAGATGGCCAGCCGCCTGCAAGCCGCCGGCGCCGTGGTGATCTATGGCGTGGTTGGCTTCAAGACCCATGCCAAGATGATGCTGATCCTGCGCCGCGAGCAGGGCGAGATCGTCCGCTACGCCCACCTGGGCACCGGTAACTACCACGCCGGTAATGCTCGCCTGTACACCGACTACAGCCTGCTGACCTCCGACGATGCCCTTACCGAGGACGTCGGCAAGCTGTTCAGCCAGTTGATCGGCATGGGCAAGACCCTGCGCATGAAAAAACTGCTGCACGCGCCGTTCACCCTGAAAAAGGGCATGCTCGACATGATTGCCCGGGAAACCCAGTTCGCCCTGGAAGGCAAACCCGCGCACATCATCGCCAAGTTCAACTCGCTGACCGATGCCAAGGTCATCAAGGCCCTGTACAAGGCCAGCCAGTCGGGCGTGAAGATCGACCTGGTGGTGCGTGGCATGTGCTGCTTGCGCCCAGGTATCCCGGGGGTTTCGCACAATATCCAGGTGCGCTCGATCATCGGCCGCTTCCTGGAGCATACCCGGGTGTTCTACTTCCTCAACGGCGGCGAAGAGCAGATCTACCTGTCCAGCGCCGACTGGATGGAGCGCAACCTCGACAAGCGTGTCGAGACCTGCTTCCCGGTGGAGGGCAAGAAGCTGTTGCTGCGGGTGAAGAAGGAGCTGGAAGGCTACCTGACCGACAACACCCATGCCTGGACGCTGCAGCCCGACGGGCGCTATGTGCGCAGCAGCCCGACCGGCAACCAGAACCCGCGCAGTGCCCAGGCGACCCTGCTGGAGCGCCTGAGCAACCCGGTACTTAACGTACGCTGAGGACGAAGTTGACCCGGGCCAGCCACTCCGCCTCGTTGGCGAAGTCGGCCTGGGTCAGCTGGTTCTGCTCCAACCAGCCGGCCGGGAAGGCCACGTCTAGGCTATTGTCTGCGGCCTGCAGTTGCACCTTGGGCATCTGTTGGGTGCCACGGATGTGGTGGAACAGAATGGCGAAGCGCAGCAGTACGCACAGGCGCAGCAGTTTCACGCCTTCATCGCCCAGTTCGGCGAACTTGTCCTTGGGGATGTTGCGGCGGTGGCCACGTACCAGCAGCGCCATCATCTGCTGGTCTTCACGCGAGAAGCCCGACAGGTCGGAGTGCTCGATCAGGTAGGCACCATGCTTGTGGTAGTGGTAATGGGCAATGTCCAGGCCAATTTCGTGAATTTTGGCTGCCCAGCCCAGTAGATCGCGCCAGTTACCCTCTTCAAGCCCCCATGCCTTGGCCACTTGGTCAAAGGCGTGCAGCGCCTTGCGCTCGACGCGCGCAGCCTGGCCCTGATCGACGTGGTAGCGCTCCATCAACGAGTTCAGGGTGCGTTCGCGCACGTCTTCGTGGTGGTGGCGGCCAAGCAGGTCGAACAGCACACCTTCACGCAGCGCGCCATCGCAATGGTCCATGCGTTGCAGTTCCAGCGCGTCGAAAATCGCCTCGAGAATCGCCATGCCGGCCGGGAAGATGGCGCGGCGGTCGGGTTTGACCCCGTCGAAGTCGATCTTGTCGGTCTCGCCCAGCTTGAACAGCTTGCGCTTGACCCAGGCCAGACCGTCGGCGTTGACCTCGCCATTGCCCAGGCCAGCGGCCTTGATTGCGGCGCCGATGGCACGGATGGTCCCGGAGGAGCCTATCGCTTCATCCCAGGTCAGGCGGTGCAGGGCATTCTCGATGCTCATCAGCTCCAGGCGCGCGGCAGTGTAGGCCTGGGCGTAGCGGGCCGGGGTGATCTTGCCATCGCGGAAATAGCGCTGGGTGAAGCTGACGCAGCCCATCTGCAGGCTTTCACGCAGCAGCGGCTCAAAGCGCTGGCCGATGATGAACTCGGTGCTGCCACCGCCGATATCGGCGACCAGGCGTTTACCAGGGGTGTCGGCCAGGGTGTGGGACACGCCCAGGTAGATCAGGCGCGCTTCTTCGCGGCCGGAGATCACTTCCACGGGGTGGCCGAGGATCACTTCGGCACGCTGGATGAATTCGTTGCGGTTGCGCGCCTCGCGCAGGGCGTTGGTGCCAACGATGCGCACGGCCCCCGCAGGCATGCCGTTGATCAGCTGGGCAAAGCGCTTCAGGCATTCCAGGCCCCGGACCATGGCTTCTTCGCTGAGCATGCGTGCTTCGTCGATGCCAGCGGCGAGCTGAACCTTTTCCCCGAGCCGCTCCAGGATGCGGATCTCGGTATGGTGAGCCTTGGCCACGACCATGTGGAAACTGTTGGAGCCCAGGTCGATGGCGGCAATCAGGGACAGGTTCTTCGCTAAGGTATGCGGCATGATCTGAGTAGTCTCGGTCGGTAACCCGGCAATCGTGCCACGTTAGCAGGCTGTCGCCAACGCGCGACTCGCCAGGGCTTGATGCAAGGCAATGTGCCAGTCGATGCTATGACACTTCTGTGACAGTTTCGATTCGTGGCGTCTTGCACAACTATAGTGACACTCAATCGTCCGCGACTTCCTGTAGCGCGTGGGTGCGGCTATGATGGGCCACGTTTTTTGCTTACGACCCTGGAGATATCCATGAGCAGCGATCTTATCAAACACGTCACCGACGCCACCTTTGAGGCCGAAGTCCTGCAAGCCCAAGGCCCGGTGCTGGTCGACTACTGGGCTGAATGGTGCGGCCCATGCAAGATGATCGCTCCGGTGCTGGACGACATCGCCACCACCTACGAGGGTAAACTGACCGTCGCCAAGCTGAACATCGACGACAACCAGGAAACCCCGGCCAAGCACGGCGTGCGTGGCATCCCGACGCTGATGCTGTTCAAGAACGGCAACGTCGAGGCCACCAAGGTCGGCGCCCTGTCCAAATCCCAGCTGGCCGCGTTCCTCGACGCCCACCTGTGATGTGAAAAAGCCCCGGAAATTCCGGGGCTTTTCTTTTCCAACCCACTAGACGTCGAAAAAAGCAAGTGTTACATTCGGCCTCGCACTGTTTCTCAAGTGCCCCCTGCACGCCGTCGCCGACGCACTCCTAATTAGAATCTGTGCGCGATCCTATCGCCTTCTAGCGGCGCGGCTTCATTAAGCCAGAAGCTTAATCCTCCCTTCATACATGATTACGTCATTCCCCTTATGAACCTGACTGAACTCAAGCAAAAGCCGATTACCGATCTGCTGGAAATGGCCGAACAGATGGGCATCGAAAACATGGCCCGTTCGCGCAAACAGGACGTGATTTTCGCCCTGCTGAAAAAGCACGCGAAAAGCGGCGAAGAGATCTCAGGTGACGGCGTGCTGGAGATTCTCCAGGATGGTTTCGGTTTCCTGCGTTCGGCTGATGCGTCCTATCTGGCCGGCCCTGACGACATCTACGTCTCGCCCAGCCAGATCCGCCGCTTCAACCTGCGTACCGGCGATACCATCGTCGGCAAGATCCGCCCGCCGAAGGAAGGGGAGCGTTACTTCGCGCTGCTCAAGGTCGACACGATCAACTTCGATCGCCCGGAAAACGCGAAGAACAAGATCCTCTTCGAAAACCTGACGCCGCTGTTCCCGAACAAGCGACTGAAGATGGAAGCCGGCAACGGTTCCACCGAAGACCTGACCGGCCGCGTCATCGACCTGTGCGCGCCGATCGGCAAGGGCCAGCGTGGCCTGATCGTCGCCCCGCCGAAAGCGGGTAAAACGATCATGCTGCAGAACATCGCGGCCAACATCACCCGTAACAACCCCGAGTGCCACCTGATCGTTCTGCTGATCGACGAGCGCCCGGAAGAAGTGACCGAAATGCAGCGCACCGTGCGCGGTGAAGTGGTTGCCTCGACCTTCGATGAGCCGCCAACCCGCCACGTTCAGGTTGCCGAAATGGTCATCGAGAAGGCCAAGCGCCTGGTCGAGCACAAGAAGGATGTGGTCATCCTGCTGGACTCCATCACCCGTCTGGCGCGTGCCTACAACACCGTGATCCCGAGCTCCGGCAAGGTGCTGACCGGTGGTGTCGATGCCCACGCCCTGGAGAAGCCGAAGCGTTTCTTCGGCGCTGCGCGTAACATCGAGGAAGGCGGTTCGCTGACCATCATCGCCACCGCGCTGGTAGAAACCGGCTCGAAGATGGACGAAGTGATCTACGAAGAGTTCAAGGGTACCGGCAACATGGAACTGCCCCTGGACCGTCGCATCGCCGAGAAGCGTGTGTTCCCGGCCATCAACATCAACCGCTCGGGCACCCGCCGTGAAGAGCTGCTGACTGCTGATGACGAACTGCAGCGCATGTGGATCCTGCGCAAGCTGCTGCACCCGATGGACGAGATCGCCGCCATCGAGTTTTTGGTCGACAAGCTCAAGCAGACCAAGACCAACGACGAGTTCTTCCTGTCGATGAAGCGCAAGTAAGCGTTTCAGGCTGGCAGTGATTGGGGCTGCTTCGCAGCCCATCGCCGGCAAGCCGGCTCTTACAGGTCCTCTGCGATCCTTGTGGGAGCCGTCTTGCCGGCGATGGGGCGCGGAGCGGCCCCAAGTCATTTTTGGCCATTGAGCGCTGAACGGCGCTACACTCTGCACCCCGACCGATACGGCCAACACGAGGCTCATGCATGCAGTATCGCGACTTGCGCGACTTCATTCGTGGCCTGGAACAGCGCGGTGAACTCAAGCGCATCCAGGTCCCGATCTCCCCCGTCCTGGAAATGACCGAGGTGTGTGACCGCACCCTGCGTGCAAAGGGCCCGGCGTTGTTGTTCGAAAAGCCCACGGGCTTCGACATTCCGGTGCTCGGCAACCTGTTCGGCACCCCGCAGCGGGTGGCCATGGGCATGGGCGCCGAGTCGGTCGAGGAGCTGCGCGAGATCGGCAAGCTGCTGGCCTTCCTCAAGGAGCCGGAGCCGCCGAAAGGCCTCAAGGATGCCTGGTCGAAACTGCCGATCTTCAAGAAGGTCGTGTCCATGGCGCCGAAGGTGGTCAAGGATGCTGTTTGCCAGGAGGTGGTGGTCGAGGGTGATGATGTCGACCTTGGCCAGCTGCCGATCCAGCACTGCTGGCCGGGCGACGTGGCGCCGCTGATCACCTGGGGCCTTACCGTGACCCGCGGCCCGAACAAGGACCGCCAGAACCTGGGCATTTATCGCCAGCAGGTCATCGGCCGCAACAAAGTCATCATGCGCTGGTTGAGCCACCGCGGCGGTGCCCTGGATTATCGCGAATGGTGTGAGAAGAACCCCGGCCAACCGTTCCCTGTCGCCGTTGCCCTGGGTGCCGACCCGGCAACCATCCTCGGCGCCGTCACGCCGGTGCCCGATACCCTGTCCGAATATGCCTTCGCCGGCCTTTTGCGTGGCAACCGCACCGAGTTGGTCAAATGCCGAGGCAGCAACCTGCAGGTGCCGGCTACCGCCGAGATCATCCTTGAAGGTGTGATCCACCCGGGGGAGATGGCTCCGGAAGGCCCCTATGGTGACCACACCGGCTACTACAACGAAGTGGACAGCTTCCCGGTGTTCACCGTCGAGCGCATCACCCACCGGCAAAAACCGATCTACCACAGCACCTATACCGGCCGGCCGCCAGATGAGCCGGCCATCCTCGGCGTGGCGCTCAATGAAGTGTTCGTGCCGATCCTGCAAAAGCAGTTCCCGGAGATCGTCGACTTCTACCTGCCGCCGGAAGGGTGCTCGTACCGGATGGCGGTGGTGACGATGAAGAAGCAGTATCCGGGCCACGCCAAGCGCGTGATGCTGGGTGTGTGGTCGTTCCTGAGACAGTTCATGTACACCAAGTTCGTTATCGTAACCGACGACGACATCAACGCCCGTGACTGGAATGACGTGATCTGGGCCATCACCACGCGCATGGACCCCAAGCGTGATACGGTGATGATCGACAACACGCCGATCGATTACCTGGACTTTGCGTCGCCGGTATCGGGCCTGGGGTCGAAGATGGGCCTGGATGCCACCCACAAGTGGCCGGGCGAGACTACACGCGAATGGGGCCGGGTCATCGTCAAGGACGAGGCCGTCACCCGCCGCATCGATGAGTTGTGGGACCAGTTGGGAATAGATTGATGCAGGTAACGTTGCAGCCGTCCGGGGCGGTGCTGGCGCTCGAACCCGGGGAACGGATCCTGGATGGAGCGCGGCGGCTGGGCTATGACTGCCCGAACAGCTGTCGCAATGGCAATTGCCATGTGTGCGCCGCATTGTTGGTCGAAGGTCGCGTTCGCCAGAACGGTGAGGTGCGCGACCATGGTGAGCTGTTCACGTGCATCGCCGAACCGCTGGAGGACTGCGTGCTGCTCTGGGATGGTGTGCTGGCCCTGGGCGAGCTGCCAGTGCGCAAGCTGGCATGCAGCGTCATTGAATGCGTAGAGGTGGGTGGCGATGTCTGGCGCGTGCGCTTGCGCGCGCCGGCTGGCAAGCCACTGCGCTATCACGCCGGGCAGTATCTGATGATCGAGCGCGAGGGCGGCAAGCCGGCGGCCTTCTCCCTGGCGTCTGCCCCCCACAGTGGGCGCGACCTTGAGCTTCACGTGCTGGTCCGCGAAGACAGCGCCCGTCAGCTTTTGGCGCAACTGCAGCGTGACCCTATCGCCCGCATCGAAATGCCATTCGGTGACACCCACCTGGCCGAGCTGCCCGATGGGCCACTGGTGCTCATCGCTGCGGGGACCGGCATGGGGCAGATGCACAGCCTGGTCGAGCATTGCCGCGCCCAGGGCTTCAAGCAACCGGTGCACCTCTACTGGGGCGTGCGACGCCCTGAAGACTTCTACGCCATCGAGCACTGGGACGAATGGGAGCGTCTGCCCAACCTGTTCCTGCACAAGGTGGTGAGCGACCTGTGTGGCTGGGAAGGCCGCTGCGGCATGTTGCACGAGGCCGTGTGCGAGGACGTGCAAGACCTCAATACGGTTCATGTTTATGCCAGTGGTTCACCAAACATGATTTATGCCACGCTCGATGCCCTGGTCGAGGCCGGTATGGATGCGCACCGCATGCGTGCGGATGTGTTTGCCTATGCACCGCGTGGTTAATAACCGAAGTTTCAGGTAGTGGGTATAAGGCGGTAATTCTTACCGCCTTGACTAATAACTTTCACTATACTTGGAACCATGCTCTCCAACCGTCGGAAGTTCGCGTGAAACTTAGGCTTCAGGGCTTGAGTGTTGGCGCGGTTCTACCCTAAGGTGGGTGCAGGTTCCCAAGGCGCTGGCGCAAGCCCCGCCCAGCAGGGCCTTTCGCTATATCAGTAGTTCACAGGGAATAATGGCGGCAGCTTATGTCGGCACTTGAAAGTTTATCCTGGAAAAGCGCTTATCCTCCGGCACTCGACTTCGGCCAGCAACTGACCCGCGAGCAATTGATCAACTCGATGCATACGACCATGTCGCGCCATGACGGTGGCCCGGTCTGGTTGTTCGCCTATGGTTCGTTGATATGGCGCCCGGAGTGCAGTTCGGTAGAGCGCCAGCGTGCACGCGTGCATGGCTATCACCGTGGCCTTTACCTGTGGTCGCACGAGCATCGTGGTACGCCGGAAACGCCAGGCCTGGTATTCGGCCTCGACCGCGGCGGTTCGTGCAGCGGTTTTGCCTACCGCCTCGATGAAAGCAACCTCGACGACTCGCTGATGGCCTTGTGGCAAAGAGAGATGCCGTACCCGGCGTACCGGCCGCACTGGCTCAGCTGCCGGCTGGGTGATGGCAGCAAGGTGCAGGCCTTGGGCTTTGTACTTGAGCGGCACCTGCCGTGCTACGCCGGCAATCTGCCTGATACGCTGCTTAGCCAGATTCTTGCCAGTGCCAAAGGGCGCTATGGCACCACGCGTGAGTATGTCGAGCAGACGTTGAACGCATTGCGCAGCCACCAGATGCCCGATCGCAACCTCGAAGCGCGGTTCCGGCGCTGCCACAACCTGCGGGAGGTCTGATTGGGCTGTGCAGCGCTCTTCGCGCGTTTATCGGCGAAGAGCTCTGCAGGGTCAGCGTATCTTTCAATGATTAGCTGGCCAGCAGCACCAGCTTACCCACCGCTTTCCTTTGGCCCAACTGCTCGATCGCCGCGCCCGCCTCGGCCAGTGGGTAAGTCTTCGATACCAGCGGCTTCAGCTTGCCCTCGGCATGCCAGGCAAACAGTTGCTTGAAGTTGGCCGCATTGTCCTGCGGCTGACGCTGGGCAAAAGCCCCCCAGAATACCCCCAGCACCGCTGCGCCCTTGAGCAGTACCAGGTTCGCCGCCATCTGTGGAATCGTCCCGCTGGCAAAGCCGACCACCAGCAGCCGCCCGTTCCACGCCAGCCCGCGCACGGCCTGGTCGAACAGTTCACCGCCGACCGGGTCGTAGATCACATCTACCCCTTGGCCGCCGGTCAGGCGCTTGATTTCCTCCTTGAGGCTGGCCTGGCTGTAGTCGATCAACTCGTCCGCCCCTGCAGCCTTGGCCACGGCCAGTTTCTCTGCGCTGCTGGCGGCTGCGATCACCTTGGCGCCCATGGCTTTGCCGATCTCCACGGCCGCCAGGCCGACACCACCGGACGCACCCAGCACCAGCAAGGTTTCGCCCGGCTGCAACTGGCCGCGCTGCTTTAGCGCATGCATCGAGGTGCCATAGGTCATGCCAAAGGCAGCAGCGGTGGTGAAGTCCATGCTTTCGGGGATGGGCAGCACGTTGTAGAACGGCACGGCCACCTGTTCGGCGAACGCCCCCCATCCGGTGAGGGCCATCACCCGGTCCCCGACCTGGAAGGCACCGGCGCGCTCGCCGACAGCGGCAACGACACCCGCCGCCTCGCCACCGGGAGAGAACGGTAGCGGTGGCTGGAACTGGTATTTGCCTTCGATGATCAGGGTATCTGGGAAGTTGACCCCAGCCGCATGCACCTCGAGCAGAATCTCGTTTTTCTTCGGTACCGGGCTGGCCACCTCTTCCAGAACCAGGTTGCGTGCCGGCCCCAAGGTTTTACACAACACAGCTTTCATCGGGCTATTCCTTTGCGGGTAGTGGCCGATAAGTGTAGGAGGGCGGCCTGCCGGGTCAACGAGCATGGCCCGCCCTGATGGGGCTGTATAAGCCCAGGCTTGGGTTTGAGCCGCATGCTGGGTAAGCTGGCGCCAATTGTTTTGAGGAGTGAATTCGTGAAAGCGTGGATCTTGATGTTGCTGGCCCTGATGCTGCCAGCGGCGGCCCTGGCCGAAGAAGCCAAGGAAGGAGCCCCCAAGGTCTCCTATATCAGCCTGAGCCCGCCCTTTGTAGGCAACTACGCCCTCGACGGTGGCCCCAGGTTGCGCGTATTCAAAGCTGATGTGGCACTGCGTGTGACTGGCGATGAGGCAGCCAAGGCGGTCAAGCACCACGAGCCGCTGATTCGCAACCAGCTGGTGGCGCTGTTCACCCAACAAGGTGTGGATAACTTGAGCAACGTCGACGCCAAGGAAAAACTGCGCCAAGAGGCGCTCAAGCAGGTGCAGCAGGTGATGGAAGCGGAAGAAGGCAAGCCGATTGTCGAGGATCTGCTGTTCAATAACCTGATTGTGCAGTGATCGAGAATCAGGCCGGCCTCTTCGCGGGACCGGTCATTTGCTTAGCGCAATGATCGCCGCCCACTGCTCTTCGGTCACCGGCATTACCGACAGCCGAGTGCCTTTTTGCACCAGCGGCAACTCCTCCAACGCGCTTTGTTGCTTGAGCAAGCCCAGCCCCAGCACCTGCCTGAACGTCTTCACGTGCGCCACATCTACCGCGCTCCAGGGGTTCTTCTCGGCAGTGGCTTTGGCGTCGTAGTAATGGCTCTGAGGGTCCAGCGCAGTTGGGTCCGGGTAGGCCGCTGCAGTGATCCGGGCAATCCCGGCAATGCCCGGTTGAGGACAACTGGAGTGGTAGAAGAAAAACTCATCGCCTACGTTCATGGCGCGCAGAAAATTGCGCGCCTGATAGTTGCGCACGCCATCCCAGCGGGCCTCACCCAGGCGGCCCAGGCCTTCGATCGAAAGCTCATCGGGCTCGGATTTCATCAGCCAGTAGGCCATGGATACTGCTCCTGAAAAGGTTTGAAATAACCTGTTGCACGAAACCGACAGCCGGTTGGCGTCAACGTTTGCGTGTCGACGCAGGTTGTCGGAAAATGCGCCGATTTTAACGCTATATGCTCCGGCGGCACCAAGAAGGTCGCCGAGCCAGAACGTATGCCTAGGGGGGCATTCTTCGATGAATCAACGCAAACCGGACCTGCTCTGGGTCCTGGTCTTCATCTTTGGTCTGGGTGTGGTTACCACTGGTTATGCTCAGGGTATCTGGGAGCGCAAGCTCGATACCGCGTACCAGGCACCGGTCGAAGCCGGTCAGCAGCAGCGCTGATCTTCCCCGCTGGCGCTTGTTATTTAGGCGCCAGGTACCAGTCACGGTCCGAGACCGTGCCCTGCAGTGGTACATCCCAACTGGCCTGCGCCAGTCGTTCGACCTTCTGGCATTCATGGGCCAGCCCCAGCAGCAGGGGTTTTTTCCATGTTTTGCGTCGCGCCTGGTAGGCCAGGCTGCGATCATAGAAACCACCGCCCATGCCTAGCCGCCCGCCGGCTTCATCGAAGCCCACCAGTGGCAGCAGAATCAGGTCCAGCGACCAGATCGGGCGCTGGCGCTTGCGGTCAGTCAGTGGCTCTGGAATACGGAAACGGTTGCGCTTGAGCTTTTCCCCTTGCTCGAACCGCTGGAACACCATGCGCGTACGCGGCCATGCGTGCAGTACCGGCAGGTAGGTACGTTTGCCACGGCGTTGCGCCTCGCGCAGTAGCAACTGCGGGTCGATTTCACCGTCGTTGGGCAGGTACAGGGCAATGTGCCGTGCGCGGCGGAACAGCGGGTTTTGCGCCAGCTGCCGATACAGCCCAAGGGAGGCTTGGCGTTGCTGGGCTGGCGTGAGTGCGCGGCGGGCATTGCGAAGCAGGCGACGAAGCTGGGGGCGGGTGAGCGGCGCGGTGTCGGTCATGGCACGGGCGTTCCCAGGTGTCGAAGCTAAAAGCGAGAACTGCCCGCCGGGGTGGGCGGGCAGTCGAAATCAGGCTCCCCGATAAGACCGCTATCGGTGTAGCCCTTGAACCCGAAAGTTCAAGGTGGAGATTGCAGGGGGCGTTAAGGCTTTCCGTCGGGCGGACATGCACACCGGCCCCAGCGTGCAACCCCCGTGGTTGTGCGTATCGGCTCAGGGACATAACCGACTGGCGCATCCCCCAGGGAGTGGCGCCAGTATACCAACCTCAGCCGATTTTGGTATCCGTGTCGTCGGACAAAGCCTTGTCGACGCGATCGAGCAGGTCGCGGACCTGTTCGCGGGTGGCGCTGCCAGCGGGGGCGTCGGTGCGGTCTTCCTGGCGGTGGAGCATCTCGTGGGTGATGTTCAATGCGGCCATGACCGCGATCCGATCAGCACCAATCACCTTGCCGCTGCTGCGGATCTCGCGCATCTTGCCGTCCAGGTAGCGTGCGGCGCTGACCAGGTTGTTGCGTTCTTCCGGCGGGCAGATGATCGAGTATTCCTTGTCCAGGATCTGCACGGTGACGCTATTGCTTGAACTCATGAGTCATGCTCCAGGGCCTTGAGGCGTAAGATCATCGACTCGACCTTGCGCTTGGCGATCTCGTTCTTTTCGATGAGGTGGGCGCGCTCTTCGCGCCAGGATTTTTCCTGAGCTACTAGGAGTGCATTTTGCCGTTTAAGTTGCTCGACGCGCTCGATCAGCGACTCGAACCGGCTCATCAATGCTTGCAGGTCGTTCTCTTGCGTGGGTTGCACTCGATTCGCTCCGTCATTGAATCACCCGTCGATCATGCCTCTCCCTGAGCGGTGACGGCCAGTGCCGATGGTCTTGGCGCGCCTGCCGGTGCTAGGATACAAGGCCTTCATTCTAGTCAAATGCGCCGTCTGGCGCCTAGCCGCCCATGCCTAATACCCAATCGCCCTACACCGCATTCGCCGCACTGCTCTCGAGCAACGGCCACCCTGTTTCCCCCGCCGAGCTGCACGGCCTGCTGATCGGCCGCAGTTGCGCCGGTGCCGGCTTCGAGGCCGATGCCTGGCTGGCCGACGCTGCCGGGGTGCTGGAAAACGAACCTGAAGACAATGTGCGCGCTGCATTGATCGGCCTGCAAGAGATGGTCAAGGCCGAGCTGACCGGCGAGGACATTGCGATCGTTCTGCTGCTGCCAAGCGACGAAACCCCGCTGACCGAGCGTGCCACGGCGCTGGGCCAGTGGTGCCAGGGCTTCATCGCCGGCTTCGGGCTGAACGCGGGCGGCAAGGACCTGTCCACCGATGCCAAGGAAGTGCTCCAGGACCTGGTGGCCATTTCCCAGGTCCAGGAAGCACTGGAAGAATCCGAGGACGGCGAAAGCGATTACATGGAAGTCATGGAGTATCTGCGCGTTGCGCCGCTGCTGCTGTACACAGAGCTGGCCGCGCCGGCCGCGCCTGCGCCAAAACCTTCGCTGCACTGATCAACCGGGGGTAGTCCTGCCCATGAGCCACATACCCAAGGCCGAATATGCCCGTCGGCGCAAGGCGCTGATGGCGCAGATGGTCCCCAACAGCATTGCCATCCTGCCGGCTGCCGCAGTCGCCATTCGCAACCGCGATGTCGAGCACGTCTACCGCCAGGACAGCGATTTCCAGTACCTGAGCGGCTTCCCGGAGCCGGAGGCGGTGATCGCGCTGATCCCGGGGCGCGAGCATGGCGAGTACGTGCTGTTCTGCCGCGAGCGTAACCCTGAGCGCGAGCTGTGGGATGGCCTGCGTGCCGGCCAGGAAGGTGCCATCCGCGACTTTGGCGCGGACGATGCCTTCCCGATCACCGACATCGACGAGATCCTGCCGGGCCTCATCGAAGGTCGCGAGCGGGTCTACAGCGCCATGGGCAGCAACCCCGAGTTCGACCGTCGGCTGATGGACTGGATCAACGTGATCCGCTCCAAGGCGCGCCTTGGCGCCCAGCCACCGAACGAGTTCGTTGCCCTGGATCATCTGCTGCACGACATGCGTCTGTATAAATCGGCGGCGGAAGTGAAAGTGATGCGCGCCGCTGCAGAAATTTCCGCGCGTGCCCATGTGCGGGCCATGCAGGCCTGCCGGGCAGGGCTGCACGAGTACAGCCTGGAAGCCGAGCTGGACTACGAATTCCGTAAAGGCGGGGCAAGAATGCCAGCCTACGGGTCGATCGTCGCTGCCGGCCGCAATGGCTGTATCCTGCACTATCAAGAGAACAATGCCGCGCTCAAGGACGGTGACCTGGTGCTGATCGACGCCGGTTGCGAAATCGATTGCTATGCCAGCGACATCACCCGCACTTTCCCGGTCAGCGGGCGGTTTTCGCCTGAGCAAAAGGCCATCTATGAACTGGTGCTCAAGGCCCAGGCCGCCGCTTTCGCCGAGATTGCCCCAGGCAAGCACTGGAACCACGCCCATGAAGCGACCGTGCGGGTGATCACCGAGGGCCTGGTGGAGCTGGGCCTGCTCAAGGGCAAGGTGCAGGCGCTGATCGAAAGTGAAGCGTATCGGGCCTTCTACATGCACCGTGCCGGGCACTGGCTGGGCATGGACGTGCACGATGTGGGCGAATACAAGGTCGGCGGCCAGTGGCGGGTGCTGGAGCCTGGCATGGCGCTGACCGTCGAACCGGGTATCTACATTGCCGCCGACAATCAGCAGGTCGCGAAGAAATGGCGCGGCATCGGCGTAAGGATCGAGGACGACGTGGTGGTGACCAGGCAAGGCTGTGAAATTCTGACTTCGGGCGTGCCCAGGACGGTCGCCGAGATCGAGGCGCTTATGCAGGCGGCCCGTAAGGACGCTGCATGAACCGAGTCAACCTGGCGATCATTGGTGGCGGCCTGGTCGGTGCCAGCCTTGCGCTGGCCCTGCAGGCTGGGGCCAAGGCGCGTGGCTGGAAGATCCTGCTGATCGAGCCATTCGCCCCGGGCGACAGCTTCCAGCCCAGCTATGATGCGCGCTCCTCAGCGCTTTCGTTCGGTACCCGGCAGATCTACCAGCACCTGGGCGTGTGGCAGGGCATCAGCCCTCGTGCCGAGCCGATCCGGCAGATCCAGGTCTCGGACCGTGGGCGCTTTGGCTCCACCCGCCTCGATGCGCTGGAGGAGGGCGTGCCAGCGTTGGGCTACGTGGTCGAGAACGCCTGGCTTGGTCAGTGCCTTTGGCAAGGGCTGGACAGCGAGGTGGTGAGCTGGCGCTGCCCGGCCGAAGTGAAGGCGATGCAGGCCGTCGCCGGTGGTTATCGCTTGCAGCTGGACGATGACACCGCCCTTGAGTGCGACCTGGCAGTGCTGGCCGACGGTGGCCGCTCCGGGTTGCGCGAGCAACTGGGCATCCATGTGCGCCGCACGCCCTACGAGCAGAGCGCCCTGATCGCCAACATTACCCCGGGCGAGTCCCATCGCGGGCAAGCCTTCGAGCGCTTTACCGAGCAAGGCCCCATGGCATTGCTGCCGCTGCCCGAGAACCGCTGTGCGTTGGTCTGGACCCGTCAGGGTATGGACGCCAAGCGCTTGGCCGAGATCGACGAACGCAGCTTCCTGCGCGAGCTGCAGGATGTATTCGGCTATCGCCTCGGCGCCCTGCGCCAGGTCGGCGCACGGCATCTGTACCCGCTGGCACTGGTCGAAGCCCAAGAGCAGGTGCGCCCGCATCTGGTGGTACTGGGCAATGCCGCGCACAGCCTGCACCCCATTGCCGGGCAGGGTTTCAACCTGTCGCTGCGCGATGTGCAGTCGCTGGCCGATGCGCTGCTGGCCGGCCCGCAGCAGCCAGGCGATCTGGCGACCCTGCAGGCGTACCATCAACGCCAGCAACTCGACCAGGCCATGACCATCGGTTTCTCCGACCAGGTTACCCGCCTGTTCGGCAGTAATCAGCCGTTGCTGGCCGCCGGGCGCAACATCGGCTTGCTTGGGCTCGACTTGCTGCCGCCGGCCAAAAGCTGGTTCGCCCGCCAGGCCATGGGCCTGGGCACCCGTCCTGATCCGCGGGGGCAGGCATGAGCAACCCGCGCAAGCTGGCGCGCCGGGCGCGCATGTTGCGCTGGCTGCTGAACCTTTACCCACCGTACCTGGGCGCTGGCATTCGCATTCAGCACATCAGCCCGGACATGCGCAGTGTCAGGGTGCGCATGAAGCTGAACCGCTGGAACCGCAACTACGTCGGTACCCAGTTTGGCGGTAGCCTGTATTCGATGGTCGACCCGTTCTACATGCTATTGCTGATCGAACTGCTGGGCCGTGAGTACATCGTCTGGGACAAGGCAGCCAGCATTGACTTCATCGCACCGGGCAAAGGCCCGGTGTATGCCGATTTCCACATCGAAGACGCACTGCTGGACGAGATCCGCCAGCAGACCGCCAGCGGCAAGAAATACCTGCCACGTTTGCAGGTCGATGTCCGCGACGGTGCCGGCGAGCTGGTGGCGCGGGTCGATAAAACCCTATACGTGCGGCTCAAGCCGCAAGCGAGGCAGGCGTAAGGCATGGAAATGCGCGCAGATCTGTTGATTGTCGGTGCCGGTATGGTCGGCAGCGCCTTGGCCTTGGCGTTGCGCCACAGTGGCCTGGAGATACTCCTGCTCGACGGTGGTTCGCTGACGGTGAAGCCGTTTGACGGCGATGCGCCGTTCGAGGCGCGGGTCAGCGCCCTCTCGGCGGCCAGCCAGCGCATCCTCGAGCGTTTGGGCGCCTGGGAAGAAATCGCCAAACGGCGTGTTTCGCCCTACTCGGACATGCATGTCTGGGACGGCAGCGGCACTGGGCAGATTCACTTTTCCGCCGCCAGCGTGCACGCGCAGGTGCTTGGCCATATCGTCGAAAACCGGGTAGTGCAGGATGGCCTGCTGGAGCGCCTGCATGACAGCGATATCGGCCTGCTGCCCAACGCCCGCCTGGAGCAGATGCGCCGCTCTGGCGATGAGTGGCTGCTGACCCTGGCCGATGGCCGCCGCCTGCGGGCACCGCTGGTGGTGGCTGCCGACGGTGCCAATTCGGCGGTGCGGCGCCTGGCCGGCTGCCAGACCCGTGAGTGGGATTACCTGCACCACGCTATCGTCACCAGCGTGCGCTGCAGTGCTGCACACCAGGCTACCGCCTGGCAGCGCTTCACCGACGAAGGGCCGCTGGCCTTCCTGCCCTTGTCGCGAGACGGCCAGCAGGGCTGGTGCTCGATCGTGTGGTCGACCACGCCCGAGCAGGCCGAGCAGCTCATGGCGCTGGATGATCAAGCTTTCCTCAAGGCCCTGGAGCGTGGATTCGAGGGGCGACTGGGCCAAGTGCTGCATGCCGACCCTCGGGTCTGCGTACCGTTGCGCCAGCGCCACGCCAAGCGATACGTGGACGAGGGGCTGGCATTGATCGGCGATGCCGCGCACACCATTCATCCGTTGGCGGGGCAGGGCGTGAACCTGGGCTTTCTCGATGCAGCGGTGCTGGCTGAAGTGCTGGTGAACGCCTGCGAGCGGGGTGAACGGCTGGCGGATGTGAAAGTGCTCAGCCGTTATGAGCGCCGACGCATGCCACACAACCTGGCATTGATGGCGGCGATGGAGGGCTTCGAGCGGCTGTTCCAGGCCAACCCGCTGCCGTTGCGCTGGTTGCGTAACAGCGGTCTGAAGCTGGTGCAGCAGATGCCGGAGGCCAAGGCGCTGTTCGTGCGCCAGGCGTTGGGGCTTTCCGGGGACTTGCCGGAGCTGGCCAGACCTTGAGATTGTTGGGCCGCTTTGCGGCCCTTTCGCGACACGAGGCCGCTCCTGCAGGCGTTCGCGTGCTCTTGCAACATCTGGTAACGGCTGGGTAGGTGAGCCGGAAAATGGGATTCACTACCATTTGCGCCTCTCATACGATTCGAGGAGTGCATCCCATGTTGCCACGCAAGCCCCTACTGGCCGCCCTGGCCCTGACGCTGTTCGGTGGCACCGCCCAGGCGGCGGACGAAGTAGTGGTGTACTCCTCGCGCATCGACGAGCTGATCAAGCCGGTGTTCGACGCCTACACCGCCGAGACCGGCGTCAAGATCAAGTTCATCACCGACAAGGAAGCCCCGCTGATGCAGCGCATCAAGGCCGAGGGCGAGAACGGGGTGGCCGACCTGCTGCTGACCGTCGATGCCGGTAACCTGTGGCAGGCCGAGCAGATGGGCATCCTGCAGCCTATCAAGTCGGCCATCATCGACCAGAACATCCCCGCTCAATACCGCGCCTCGTCCCATGACTGGACTGGCCTGAGCCTGCGCGCGCGGACCATCATCTACTCCACCGAGCGGGTCAAACCCGCAGAGCTGAGCACCTACGAGGCACTGGCCGACAAGCAGTGGGAAGGGCGTCTGTGCCTGCGCACGGCAAAGAAGGTCTACAACCAGTCGCTGACCGCCACGCTGATCGAGAACCATGGCGAGGCCAAGACCGAACAGATCGTCAAAGGCTGGGTCAACAACCTGTCTACCGACGTGTTCTCCGATGACAACTCGGTAATCCAGGCCATCGAGGCCGGCCAGTGCGATGTGGGGGTGGTGAACACTTACTACTTCGGCCGCCTGCACAAGCAGAACCCGAACTTGCCGGTGAAGATCTTCTGGCCTAACCAGGGCGACCGAGGCGTGCACGTCAACCTGTCCGGCATCGGCCTGACCAAGCACGCACCGCATCCGGAGGCGGCCAAGAAGCTGGTGGAGTGGATGACCGGTGAGCAGGCGCAGAAGCTGTTCGCCGACATCAACCAGGAGTTCCCGGCCAACCCGAAGGTCAAGCCATCGGACGAGGTCGCGGCATGGGGCAGCTTCAAGGCTGACAGCATCCCGGTCGAGGTGGCAGGCAAACGCCAGGCCGAGGCCATTCGCTTGATGGATCGGGCTGGCTGGAACTAAGCCCCAGGCTTTATCCTGCAGGGGCCCACAAGGGCCCCTTCGCGTGGCAAGCCCGCTCAGCGGTTGCCATCTGCCACAGAGACAGTTGCCTTGCCCCACGCTCCCCAACGCCGCTGGTACCTCCCGGTCATCCTGACCGCCGCCCTCGTGCTCTTGCCCTTGAGCGTCCTGCTGCTGTCCTGGCAGTCGATCGACGTGCAGATCTGGTCGCACTTGCTCGACACCCAGATGAGCCGCCTGCTCGGCAACACATTCACCTTGGTGGCGGGTGTAGGCGTAGGCGTCACCGTGCTCGGCGTGAGCCTGGCCTGGCTCACCAGCCTTTGCGAGTTCCCCGGCAGGCGCTGGCTGGACTGGGCACTGATGCTGCCGTTTGCCATCCCCGCCTATGTCCTGGCGTTCGTCTTCGTCGGCCTGCTGGATTTCGCCGGCCCGGTGCAAAGCGCCTTGCGTGAAGTGTTCGGGCCCATGCGCCTGCCGCGGGTGCGCTCCACCGGCGGGGTGATTGTGGTGCTGGTGCTGGTGTTCTACCCCTATGTCTACCTGCTCGCGCGCACGGCATTCCTGGCCCAGGGCAAGGGGCTGATGGAAGCGGCGCGGGTGTTGGGCCTTTCGCCGCTGCAAGCTTTCTGGCGGGTTGCCCTGCCCATGGCGCGGCCGGCCATCGGCGCAGGCATAGCGCTGGCCCTGATGGAGACCTTGGCAGATTTCGGTGCGGTGGCTGTGTTCAATTTCGACACGTTCACCACCGCCATTTACAAGACCTGGTACGGCTTCTTCAGCCTGTCCAGCGCGGCTCAGCTGGCCAGCCTGCTATTGCTGGCGGTAATGCTGGTGCTGTACGGAGAACGCCGCGCCCGTGGCGCCTCGCGCAGCTCAAACGAACGCCCGCGGGGTCAGGCCCTCTATCACCTGCGCGGTCTGAAGGCACTGCTGGCCAGTGGCTGGTGCCTGCTGGTATTTGCCTGTGCCTTCGTCATCCCGCTGCTGCAGTTGCTGGTATGGTTCTGGCAGCGGGGGCGGCATGACCTGGACGAGCGCTATGTTGGCCTGGTGCTGCACACCTTGTACCTGGGCGCCCTGGCAGCCTTGATCACGGTGAGCGTCGCACTGCTGCTGGCATTTGCCCGGCGTCAGGCGCCGACCGGCGGCATCCGTGCCGGGGTTGGCCTGGCCAACCTAGGCTACGCCTTGCCCGGCTCGGTGCTGGCGGTGTCGATCATGCTGGCCTTCAGCTACCTGGACAACCACCTGGTGATCCCTCTGTCGAGCTGGCTGGGTGGGGCAGGCAAGCCATTGCTGCTGGGCAGCCTCGCGGCATTGCTGGTGGCCTATCTGGTACGTTTCATCGCCGTGGCCTATGGGCCACTGGAAGGCAGCCTGGAGCGCATCCGCCCGTCGTTGCCCGAGGTTTCACGGAGCCTGGGTGTCGGAGGGGCGAGATTGTTTTTCAAAGTGTATATGCCGCTGCTGGTCCCTGGTGCCCTCAGCGCCGCACTGCTGGTCTTCGTCGATGTGCTCAAGGAAATGCCCGCGACCTTGCTGATGCGGCCCTTCGGCTGGGATACCCTCGCCGTACGGGTGTTCGAGATGACCAGTGAAGGCGAGTGGGCGCGTGCCTCACTGCCCGCCTTGACCTTGGTGCTGGTTGGCCTGCTGCCGGTCATCGGCCTGATTCGTCGTTCAGCCAGGCGCCCCGGTCACAGTCACTGAGGGTGCCAGCCCGCGCCCTTGCGGCTACAATGCGCGGCATTCGCGCGACGGGTCCTACAAGAAGAGCTGACAACCAAACGTCATCGACCGCCGCCGCTTCGCCACGCCCGGAAGGAGAAACCCATGGGACAGCGCACGCTTTTGTACGACTTGCACCTGGCGCTAGGCGCCAAGACAGTCGATTTCGGTGGCTGGGACATGCCGCTGCACTACGGCTCGCAAGTTGAAGAGCACCATCAGGTGCGCAGTGACTGTGGGGTGTTCGATGTTTCCCACATGACCGTGATCGACATCGATGGCACCGATGCCACCGTCTGGCTGCAGCGCTTGTTGGCCAACGACGTTGCCCGCCTTGGGGGTGTCGGCAAGGCGCTGTACAGCCCGTTGCTCAACGAACAGGGCGCAATTATCGATGACCTGATCGTCTACCGCACGGAAAATGGCTACCGGCTGATCACCAATGCCGCTACCCGCGCCAATGTACTGGCGTGGCTGGAGGCCCACAGTACCGGCTTCTCGGTCGGTTTCAAGGTGCGCCCCGACCTGGCCATTCTCGCCATCCAGGGCCCCCAGGCCCGCGAGAAAGTCGCAGCCTTGCTCAGCGCTTCGCGCGCTGCGCTTATCCGTGAGCTGCGCCCGTTCGAAGGGCTTGGCGAGGGCGACTGGTTCATTGCCCGCACCGGTTACACCGGTGAGGACGGGTTGGAAATCATCCTGCCGGGCCATGAGGCCGTGGCCTTCTTCAACGACCTGGTCGGCGCTGGCATCGCCCCCAGTGGCCTTGGCGCCCGCGACACCTTGCGCCTGGAGGCCGGCATGAACCTGTACGGCCAGGATATCGACGAAGACCACACCCCGCTTACCTCCAACCTGGGCTGGAGCATCGCCTGGGAGCCGGCCGAGCGTGATTTCATCGGCCGCGCTGGCCTGCTGGCGGAAATCGAGCGCGGCGTGCAGGACAAGCTGGTCGGCCTGGTGCTGGAGGAACGCGGTGTTTTGCGCGCCCATCAGGTGGTTCGCGTTGCCGGCATTGGCGAAGGGGAGATCACCAGTGGTAGTTTCTCTCCTACGCTGAGCAAATCCATTGCCCTGGCGCGCGTGCCCATGGCCACCGGCGATCGTGCCGAGGTCGAGATTCGCGGCAAGTGGTACCCGGTGCGGGTGGTCAAACCGACCTTCGTGCGTCACGGCAAGATTCTGATCTGAACAATCAACGGCGGGCCGACCGCTGACCCAATCGAGGAATACAAGACATGAGCAATATCCCCGCCGATCTGCGTTTTGCCGAAAGCCACGAGTGGGCGCGCCTGGAAGCCGACGGTACTGTGACCGTGGGCATCAGCGACCACGCTCAAGAGGCCCTGGGTGATGTGGTGTTCGTGGAACTGGCAGAGGTTGGCAAAGTATTCGCTGCCGGCGATGCTGCTGGCGTGGTCGAGTCGGTCAAGGCCGCTTCGGATATCTATGCCCCGGTGGGTGGCGAAGTGATTGCGGTCAACGAAGACCTGGCCGACAGCCCGGAGCTGCTTAACGAAGAGCCTTACGGCGCCTGGATCTTCAAGCTCAAGCCAAGCGACAAGGCCGAACTGGACAAGCTGCTGGACGCTGCCGGTTACAAAGCCGCTATCGGCGAGTGAGCCTTCTGGCCTCATCGCCGGCTTGCCGGCGATGAGGCCGGTACTGGCGAAGCAAGTTTTCCCGCAGTATCGGCAATCCTTCCTAGACTTATAAGTCTCCACGAGGCCTGGTCTAGGAAGAGAGCGTCGTCATGTCCCAGTCGCCATCCCTGCATCAACTGCAAGAGCTCAACCCATTCCTGCGTCGCCACCTGGGGCCAGATGCCTCCGAGCAG
This sequence comes from Pseudomonas sp. p106, assembly GCF_003936645.1. Classification (NCBI taxonomy): domain Bacteria; kingdom Pseudomonadati; phylum Pseudomonadota; class Gammaproteobacteria; order Pseudomonadales; family Pseudomonadaceae; genus Pseudomonas; species Pseudomonas sp. p106. Next base: position 65,665 of record NZ_RHQR01000019.1, on the reverse strand, counting down.
CAGGCCATGCTCAACGCCCTGGGCTTGAGTAGCCGCAGCGAGCTGATCGAACAGACCGTCCCGCCGGATATCCGCTTCAACCGCGCCCTCGACCTGCCCCCCGCCCTGGATGAACAGACTGCCTTGGCCAAGCTCGCCGGTTATGCCGAGCAGAACCAGGTGTGGACCAGCCTGATCGGTATGGGGTACCACGGCACCGTCACGCCAACCGTCATCCTGCGCAACGTGCTGGAGAACCCCGGCTGGTACACCGCCTATACGCCTTACCAGCCAGAAATCGCCCAAGGCCGGCTGGAAGCGCTGCTCAACTTTCAGCAAATGGTCATCGACCTGAGCGGCCTGGCCCTGGCCAATGCCTCACTGCTCGATGAAGCCACCGCCGCAGCCGAAGCCATGGCCTTGGCCAAACGCGTGGCGCGCAACAAGAGCAATGCCTTCTTTGCCGATGAACACTGTCACCCGCAGACACTGTCCGTGTTGCGAACCCGGGCTGAAGGTTTTGGTTTCGAACTGATCGTCGACGCTGTGGATAACCTTGCCCAGCACCAGGTATTCGGCGCTCTGCTGCAGTACCCGGATACCCATGGGGACGTGCGTGACCTGCGCCCGCTGATTGACCAGTTGCACGGCCAGCATGCCTTGGCATGCGTGGCGGCAGACCTGTTGAGCCTGGTGCTACTCACGCCGCCGGGCGAACTTGGCGCAGACGTGGTGCTTGGCTCGACCCAGCGCTTTGGCGTGCCGATGGGCTATGGCGGCCCGCATGCGGCCTATTTCGCCTGCCGCGAAGACTACAAGCGGGCGATGCCGGGGCGCATCATCGGTGTGTCGCGTGATGCCCGTGGCAACACCGCACTGCGAATGGCCCTGCAGACCCGCGAGCAACACATCCGCCGCGAAAAAGCCAACTCCAACATCTGCACCGCCCAGGTACTGCTGGCCAACATCGCCGGCTTCTATGCGGTGTACCACGGCCCTGAAGGCTTGCAGCGCATTGCACAGCGCGTGCACCGGCTGACCGTCGTGCTCGCCGCGGGCCTTGAGGCCAAGGGCATCAAACGCCTTAACCAGCATTTCTTCGACACCCTTACCCTGGATGTCGGCGGTGCCCAGGCGGCCATCATCGAAAGTGCGCAAGCGGCGTGCATCAACTTGCGCATTCTGGGCCGCGGCCATCTGGGTGTGAGCCTGGACGAAACGTGCAGCGAAGAAACCGTGCTTCGGCTGTTCGACATCTTTCTTGGCGTGGATCATGGCCTTGAGGTCACCGCGCTTGACCAGCAGGTTCTGACAGGGGGTATTCCGGCCGCTCTGGAACGGCGCACGCCGTTCCTCTCCCACCCGGTGTTCAACCTGCATCACAGCGAAACGCAGATGCTGCGCTACCTCAAGCAGCTGGAAAACAAGGACCTGGCGCTGAACCAATCGATGATCCCGCTGGGTTCCTGCACCATGAAGCTCAACGCCACCAGCGAAATGATCCCCATCACCTGGCCCGGATTCGCTCTGCTTCATCCCTTTGCGCCCGATGCTCAGGTCGCAGGCTACAAAGCGATGATCGATGAGCTGGAGCGCTGGCTGTGCGCTATTACCGGTTTTGATGCGATCTGCATGCAACCCAACTCGGGTGCCCAGGGCGAATACGCCGGGCTGATGGCAATCACCCGTTACCACCGCAGCCGTCATCAGCCCCAGCGCACGCTGTGCCTGATCCCTTCGTCGGCCCACGGCACCAACCCTGCTTCGGCGCAGATGGCTGGCATGGAAGTGGTGATCGTCGACTGCGATGACGACGGCAACGTTGACCTCGACGACCTCAAGGCCAAGGCCAAGGCTGCAGGCGAGCGGCTGTCCTGCCTCATGGTTACCTACCCGTCGACACATGGTGTGTATGAGGAGGGCATCCGGGAAATATGTGAGGTGGTGCACCAGCACGGAGGCCAGGTCTACATGGACGGCGCCAACCTCAACGCCCAGGTCGGTCTCACGCGGCCGGCTGACATCGGCGCCGATGTCTCGCACATGAACCTGCACAAGACCTTCTGCATCCCGCACGGTGGCGGCGGCCCCGGGATGGGGCCGATTGGCATCCGTGCACACCTCAAGCCGTTCGTCGCCAGTCATCCGGTGGTGCCGGTGCCGGGCCTGGACCCGAACAACAGCGCGGTCAGCGCCGCGCCTTGGGGCAGTGCGAGCATCCTGCCGATCAGCTGGATGTACATCGCCATGATGGGGCCGCAACTGGCCGATGCGAGCGAAGTGGCCATCCTGTCGGCCAACTACCTGGCCAGCCAGCTTGGTGGGGCTTTCCCGGTGCTGTACAGAGGCCGAAACCAGCGGGTGGCGCACGAGTGCATTCTTGATCTGCGGCCGCTCAAGGCAATTACCGGGATAACTGAAGAGGATGTGGCCAAGCGCCTGATGGACTATGGCTTCCATGCCCCGACCATGTCATTCCCGGTGCCCGGGACCTTGATGGTCGAACCGACAGAGAGCGAGTCGAAAGCCGAGCTGGACCGGTTCGTCGAGGCCATGCTGGCGATCCGTGCGGAGATCGGTGAGGTGCAGCAGGGTAACTGGCCAGCGGAAGACAACCCGCTCAAACATGCGCCACATACCCTGGCCGATGTGCTGGCACCGTGGAGCCGGCCTTACAGCCTTGAGCAGGCTGTAGCCCCCAGCGCTCACGTGCGCCAGCACAAGTACTGGCCGGCGGTGAACCGGGTCGACAACGTGTATGGGGACAGGAACCTGTTCTGTGCGTGCGTACCGGTGGAGGCGTATCGCTGAGTTGAAGTTGGGGCTGCACAGCAGCCCCAGGGGGCTTACTCGGCTACCGCGTTCCTGGCCAGGATGGCATTGGCCAGTTCCATGTCGCTGGCTTGCATGCCTGGGTTCTCAGCCCGCACCTGGCGCATTGCCGCCTCCAGGAACGGCCCACGAATAGCACCTTCACTGGCAACGAAGCTGCCGGCGTCATCCTGCGCCGCGACGACCAGCTTGTGGTCCCTGGAGGTCAGGTAAGTCGATGCCGTAGTCGCGCCGGAAGAAATCACGTTGCGCCAGAAGGTATCGGCCATGGCGGAGCCAATGGGCAGCGAAAGCAGGGCAGCGGCTGCGATGGCGGTTGGGAGACGCATGATGAAACACCTCGAAGGGTGAGGGCTGATGGAGCCCGATTTGATTGAGTCTGAGGGGTGTAAGTTCCCAGAAAACAAGGGTTTTTTGCTTATGCGCAGACCCGCAGCACTTCCTCTTGGCAGGTCAGCCCACTGGCCACCTTTGCCTCCCCGCAGCGTTTCAGGTCCAGCAACCCTTCGCTCAATGCCTGTCGCTGCAAGCTGGCAAGGTCCGCCCCTGCGCCTATCCGGGCGCGCAGGCTTTCACTTGGGACCAGCAGCTCGAACACGCCCGTTCGGCCATGAAAGCCGGTGCCCCGGCACAGCAGGCAAGGCTGGCCGCTGGCCGATGATGCGCAGCCCTGGCAGTCACGGCACAGCAAGCGCACCAGGCGCTGCGCCATCACCCCGCTCAGGGAGGCCTTGATCAGGTAATCGGGCACGCCCAGTTCCAGCAGGCGGGTGATGGCGCCACAGCTGTCGTTGGTGTGCAGGGTCGAGAGCACCAGGTGCCCGGTAAGGGCAGCTTGCACGGCTACCAGCGCCGTCTCGCGATCGCGGATCTCGCCGATCATGATGATGTCAGGGTCTTGGCGCAGCAGCGCGCGTACGCCGTTGGCGAAGCTGAGGTCCAGTGCCGGCTGCACCTGTAATTGATTGAAAGCCGGCTCCAGGCGTTCGATCGGGTCTTCGATGGTGCACAGGTTGACCTCGGGCGTGGCCAGCCACTTGAGGCTCGCGTACAGCGTGCTGGTCTTGCCTGAACCGGTAGGGCCGGTGACCAAAAGAATGCCATGACGGCGCTGCAGCAGGGCCTGCCACTGCTGCAGTTGTTCACCTTCCAGGCCCAGGCGGTCGAAGTCTTCCTGTAGCTGTTGTGGGTCGAACAAGCGCAGTACCAGCTTTTCGCCAAAGGGGGTGGGCAGCGTAGACAGGCGCAATTCCACTTCGCGGCCACCTGGCAGGCTGCACTTCACACGGCCATCCTGCGGCCGGCGTTTTTCCGCGACATCCATGCGGCCCAAGTGCTTCAGGCGGCTGACGACGGCCAGGGTCACGCTGGCCGGGAAGGCGTAGACCGTATGCAGGAGGCCGTCTATGCGATAGCGCAACCGGCCCTGCTCGCGGCGTGGCTCAAGATGGATGTCACTGGCGCGCTGTTCGACAGCGTACTGCAGCAGCCAGTCGACGATATGCACGATATGCGCGTCGTCTGCCGTGGCGTTGCCCTGGCGCTTGTCCTGCTCCAGCAATTGCTCGAGCTCACCGAGGCTTGCTGACTGCTGATGCTGGGCACCTTGCACCGAGTGGGCGAGGCGAAACAGCGACTGGCCCACCTGGCGCAACTGCAGGGGGCTGGCGAGCACACGGCGGATCGGCCTGCCCAGGCTGCGGGCCAGATCGGTTTGCCAGTCACACTGGTAAGGCTGCGCACTGGCCACGGTGATGCCCAGGCTGTCGCTGGCCAGGATGAGTATGCCGTGGCGATGGGCGAATGCTGGCGATATCAGCCCGTTGACCTGAGACAGGTCGAGTTGCAGTGGGTCGATGCGCTGGTAAGGCTGGCCGACTTTTCTGGCGAGCCATTGGCACAGGCAGTCCAGATGCAGGCGCTGGCCGGGGTGCTGGCGGTCTTCGAGGCCCAGGGCCGCTATGGTTTCGAGCGGATGGCGAGGTGGCTGTGAGGTGGCGTGTTCGAGTACCTGCCTGGCGTCGTTGGCGCTCAGGCGCTGGTCGGCTTGCAGCGTGTCCAGCACGCGCTGGAGGTCGAGGGATCGATCGTCGGGGTTGTGCATGGCGGCGTCCGTGCCAAGTGATGAGTTCCTCATGAAGGCTAGCCAGTGGGGCTGGTTCGAGCGTAAGCGAAAGGTTTCGGGATCTTGCCGGGCTGGTAGTAGTCTGTTTCACGGTGAGGGGTGTCGGTTGGTCCTCCCCTCACATTTGCCTGCGCGCATTCGTCTACCCTGTAGGGGTTCCTGCCGGCAGCTTTCGGATAGGCTGTGCAACCATTCGTTCTTTTTTTCGAACAGCCTATTGTCCTATACCCCAGCAGCCGCTTAGCATTCGTTTGAGATTTCAAACGCTCGATGCCCTGCCTTGGGCGCTTTTCAACAATCAACAATTCGGGAAGCCGACATGCAGCTCAAAGACGCTCAGTTGTTCCGCCAGCAAGCCTTCATCAACGGTGAATGGCTGGATGCGGACAGCGGCCAGACCATCAATGTGACCAACCCGGCCACAGGTGAAGTCATCGGTACCGTGCCGAAGATGGGCTCTGCGGAAACCCGCCGCGCCATCGAAGCTGCCGACAAGGCCCTGCCGGCCTGGCGTGCACTGACCGCCAAAGAGCGCTCGAACAAGCTGCGTCGCTGGTTCGAACTGATGATCGAGAACCAGGACGACCTGGCTCGCCTGATGACCACCGAACAAGGCAAGCCACTGGCCGAAGCCAAGGGCGAAATCGCCTACGCAGCCTCGTTCATCGAGTGGTTCGCCGAAGAAGCCAAGCGCGTCTACGGTGATACCATCCCGGGCCACCAGCCTGACAAGCGCCTGATCGTCATCAAGCAGCCGATCGGCGTTACCGCGGCCATCACCCCGTGGAACTTCCCGGCGGCGATGATCACCCGTAAAGCCGGCCCGGCCCTGGCCGCTGGCTGCACCATGGTGCTCAAGCCTGCTTCGCAAACCCCGTACTCTGCCCTGGCCCTGGTCGAGCTGGCTACCCGTGCCGGCATCCCGGCTGGCGTGCTGAGCGTTGTGACCGGCAGCGCTGGCGAAGTTGGCGGCGAGCTGACCGGCAACTCCCTGGTGCGCAAACTGTCCTTCACCGGCTCGACCGAAATCGGTCGCCAGTTGATGGAAGAATGTGCCAAGGACATCAAGAAGGTTTCCCTGGAGCTGGGTGGCAACGCCCCGTTCATCGTGTTCGACGATGCCGACCTGGACAAGGCGGTAGAAGGCGCGATCATCTCCAAGTACCGCAACAACGGCCAGACCTGCGTTTGCGCCAACCGTATCTATGTGCAGGACGGCGTCTACGATGCCTTCGCCGAGAAGCTCAAAGCTGCTGTGGCCAAACTGAAGATCGGTAACGGCCTGGAAGACGGCACCACCACTGGCCCGCTGATCGACGGCAAGGCCGTCGCCAAGGTTCAGGAACACATCGAGGACGCCGTCTCCAAAGGCGCCAAGGTGCTGTCCGGTGGCAAGCTGATCGAAGGCAACTTCTTCGAGCCGACCATCCTGGTCGACGTGCCGAAGACCGCTGCCGTCGCCAAGGAAGAGACCTTCGGCCCGCTGGCGCCGCTGTTCCGCTTCAAGGACGAGGCTGAAGTCATCGCCATGTCCAACGACACCGAGTTCGGCCTGGCCTCGTACTTCTATGCCCGCGACATGAGCCGTGTGTTCCGTGTTGCCGAGGCGCTGGAATACGGCATGGTGGGTATCAACACCGGCCTGATCTCCAACGAAGTCGCGCCATTCGGCGGTATCAAGGCTTCGGGTCTGGGCCGTGAAGGTTCCAAGTACGGCATCGAGGACTACCTCGAAATCAAGTACCTGTGCATCAGCGTCTGATGCGCTGAAGGCTTTACCTCTGCCAGCGGGGCGCGAGAGCGACGTCTCGCTGGCTTTTTTGACATCGCAGCACCTGGTGGCCAGGGCGTTCACGGCAGTCGATCAACGAATACTGTTCGCGAACACTCCCAGCCACCCCCGAATAAAAGCGCCGCTGATCGGCGCAAATGAGGGCATTATGAGCAAGACCAACGAATCCTTGATGCAACGTCGTGTAGCCGCCGTCCCACGTGGCGTAGGCCAGATTCACCCGATCTTCGTCGAAAGCGCGAAGAACTCGACCGTGATCGACGTTGAAGGCCGCGAACTGATCGACTTCGCCGGCGGCATCGCAGTTCTGAACACCGGCCACCTGCACCCGAAAGTGGTTGCCGCTGTTCAAGAGCAGCTGACCAAAGTCAGCCACACCTGCTTCCAGGTACTGGCTTACGAGCCTTACGTAGAGCTGTGCGAGAAGATCAACAAGCTGGTCCCAGGTGACTTCGACAAGAAGACCCTGCTGGTTTCCACCGGCTCCGAAGCCGTTGAGAACGCCGTGAAAATCGCCCGTGCCGCCACTGGCCGTGCTGGCGTGATCGCCTTCACCGGCGGCTACCACGGCCGCACCATGATGACCCTGGGCCTGACCGGCAAGGTTGTGCCGTACTCCGCAGGCATGGGCCTGATGCCTGGCGGTATCTTCCGCGCCCTGTTCCCGAGCGAACTGCACGGTGTCAGCGTTGACGACGCCATCGCTTCGGTCGAGCGTATCTTCAAGAACGACGCCGAGCCGCGCGACATCGCCGCGATCATCCTCGAGCCGGTACAGGGCGAAGGCGGCTTCCTGCCAGCGCCTAAAGAGCTGATGAAGCGCCTGCGCGCCCTGTGCGACCAGCACGGCATTCTGCTGATCGCCGACGAAGTACAGACTGGCGCTGGCCGTACCGGCACCTTCTTCGCCATGGAACAGATGGGCGTCGCGCCGGACCTGACCACCTTCGCCAAATCCATTGCTGGCGGCTTCCCGCTGGCCGGTGTTTGCGGCAAGGCCGAGATCATGGACGCCATCGCTCCGGGCGGCCTGGGCGGTACTTACGCCGGTTCGCCGATCGCCTGTGCCGCGGCTCTGGCCGTCATCCAGGTGTTCGAAGAAGAGAAGCTGCTGGACCGCAGCAAGGCAGTAGGTGAGCACCTGACCGCTGGCCTGCGCAAGATCCAGGAAAAGCACCCGATCATTGGCGACGTCCGTGGTCTGGGCTCGATGATCGCTGTGGAAGTCTTCGAAAAAGGCACCCACACCCCGAACGCCGCTGCGGTCGCCCAAGTGGTTGCCAAAGCCCGTGACAAGGGTCTGATCCTGCTGTCTTGCGGTACCTACGGCAACGTTCTGCGTATCCTGGTTCCGCTGACCGCCGAAGATGAGCTGCTCGACAAGGGCCTGGCCATCATCGAAGAGTGCTTCGCTGAACTGGCCTGATGTGGCACGCTTCATGAAAAAACCCGCTTAGGCGGGTTTTTTTTGTGCCTATTAAAGGCCCTTGGCGCTATGGTTGTGGCAGGACTTGCTTTGGAAGCTGCAACGGATTGCGTGTCAGGGATATTCAGGAGTTGGCCATGAACGCTGCAGACCCCACCCCACCTTGCGTACTGATTGCCGAGGGCGATCCCTGGGTGCGCGACATGCTGCGTGAGATGCTGCTCAGCGTGCGCTGTGATGCCCGGCTGCAGGTGTGCGCCGATGGCTCACAGGCGCTCACGGCATTGGCCAGCAAGCCTGATCTGATCATCGCCGCCCGTGAGCTGGCAGGTGTCGATGGCCTGGACCTGTTGCGCAAGGTGCGCGCCAAGGGGCCGGGGTTGCCGTTCATTCTCATGAGCAACCGCAGTGACAGTGCCAGCGTGCGGGAGGCGCTGCCGCTGCACCCCACGGCTTACCTGAGCAAGCCACTGAACATGGGCAACCTGCGCAAGCGCCTGGAAGAGCTGCTGCTTGAAGTGGGTGAGCAGATCGCCTGCCCGGTGCCACCGTTGCAGCCAGGGGCGAGCCTGCCGGCCTTCCTTGAGCAGCGCCGCGCCACCGCCGATGGCGGGCCACTGTTCGCCGACGTGCAGGTGGCGATCAAGCGCGCGCTGAACCCGCAGGGGCTGGACCTCAAGGTGCTCGAAGAGGAAGTGCGCAACGACCCGCAGGTTACTGCCGTACTGATCGCTGCGGCCAACAGTGCTGCGCTGCACCGCGACGCACCGGTGCAGACCCTGCTGCAGGCGCTGAACAAGCTTGGCAGCACGCAGAGCATGAACCTGATTCTGGGCCTTGCCCTCAAGCGCAGCGCCCGCCTTAGCGACCCGCTGCTGGCGCAGCAGGCGGCGCATTTCTGGAACCTGTCGCTGCATACCGCCGAATACGCTCGTTCGCTTGCGCGCATGCTTGAGCTCGATGAAGAGCTTTGTTACTGCGCCGGGCTGTTGCACTGCCTGGGTGACCTTGCGGTGCTGCGCTGCCTGCAGGAATGGCGGCTGGCCGGTGGTGAACTGCATGATGGCTTGGTGCAGGCGTCACTGCGCGACTTCGGTGCAGCATTCGGTTCGGCGCTGCGAACCCGCTGGCGCTTGCCGCTGGGCCTGCGTGAGCTGATCGCAGCAATCTATCAGTTGGGCGGTGGGGTGTATTCGCGGGAGATCCTGGCCATGAACCTGGCAGGGCAACTGGCAAGGCTGCCGGCGGGTCAGGGGTTGGAGAAGGTGGCCGACAACAAGACCGCGCGCTTGCTCAAGGTTGGGTTGGCGCAGTTGAGCCGGTTGCGCAAGGTGCAGAACCCTGAGGTAAAACCGCAAGATGAAGAGCCGCCTGTTCCCGAAGAAAAGGTGCCGACCTGAGTTTTGGGGCCGCCGTGCGCAGCCACTGGCTCAGCCCCGCACGATCTGATTCTTGCCCTGCCGTTTGGCCCGGTACATCGCTGCATCGGCCCGTGCGAAGAGGCTGTCCAGTGAGTCATCCTCATCCGTTAGCCCGGTCAACCCCTGGCTTACCGTCACTCCATACACCTGCTCGCCATGGCTGAAACTCAGCCGCTGAATCTCGCGCTGCAGGCGCTCGGCAATCTGCTCGGCGACCTGCGCATTGCAGCCGGGGAACACTGCGGCAAACTCCTCGCCACCAATACGCCCAAAAAGGTCGCCGCGGCGCAGCACTGCCTTGCCGCTGTCGGCAATGCGTTGCAATACCTGGTCGCCTTCCTGATGGCCGTAGCTGTCATTGATCTGCTTGAAGTCATCGATGTCCAGTAGCAGGAACGCCAGTGGCGTGCCGTCTTGGCGTGCGCTGTCGAAGGCTTGGCCTGCACATTCGAAAAAGTGCCGGCGGTTGCTGCTCTGGGTCAGCACGTCCGTGGTGGCCAGGCGATGCAGCTCGCCCTCAAGCTGCTTCTTGTCGGTGATGTCTTCGGCAATGCCGACGATTATCACCCGGTCACCTTCCTGCTGCTGGTTGATGTAGCACTTGTCACTGAGCCAGCGTACCTGGCCGTTTGCATTGAGAATGCGGTACTCGCGGTCTTCAACCGCGCCTTTGATCAGCACCTGGGCCAGGCTGCGCTCGGCGTATTCCAGGTCATCGGGGTAGATGCTGTCGCGCCATTCGTTGAAGTCCGCCAACACCAGGCTCGTGGGGCGGCCGAAGATGCGTTCGTAGGCGGGGCTGACGTAGAGCACCTGGCGTGTTTCCCAGTCGAACGCCCAGAGCACCGCGTTGACGCTGTCGAGCAACGAGCTGTAGAGCTGTTCACGTTCGCTTAGGCGAGCCACTTCGCCTTGGGCATGCAGCAAGGCCAGCAGTATTTGGGCTGCCTCGGGAGCTGAATTGCCGGGCAGCGTTGAATGGATGTTCTTGGCCATGTGCACGGAGCGGCTCTCGACGGGTAAGCGTGCGGCCAAAGACCGGCCCGCCACGCGGGCGATGTGCCGGCTTTGAGTGGTTTTTCAGGGGGGAAGTTCCAGCGTGCACGCCCCGTTGCGGGGCGTGCCGATCAACGGTGCTCAGGCGCCGTTCGGGCGCAGGGAGTAGGTTTTCAACTGCGCTGCGAAGTCGTGCAGGGCGTGAATGCCACTGGCTTCCGCCTCGTGCACCCAGTCTTTCATGGCGGCCAGCATGTCGTGACCATTGGCGCTGGTACGGGCCCAGATCTGCTGCAAGGCCAAGCGTTTCTCATAGATGGTCTTGAGTGCCTGGCTCTGCTCAAGCAGGGACTCGATGCGCACATGGTGACGCTCTTCGAGCAGGCTGGGTTCCCGCGACAGCAGGCGTTTGGCCCGGCGGAAGCGATGGCGTACCGACGCATCGACCTTGGCCAGTTCCTGTTTGACCAACGGGCCGATCACCAGCTTGCGGTACTGGGCCATGATCTGGAAGCGGTTGTTGAGGATGGCCATGGTGGTGTCCATGTCCAGGTTGGCCTTGCCTTCGACGCGATGGGCGATAGGCGCCACCCGTTGTACTTTGGCCAGCCGCAGCAGGCACAACAGGCGTATCCAGGCCCAGCCGGCATCGAACTCCCAGCGCTTGACCGACAGCTTGGCCGAATTGGGGTAGGTGTGGTGGTTGTTGTGCAGTTCTTCGCCACCGATGACGATGCCCCATGGCACCAGGTTGGTAGCAGCGTCGCGGCACTCGAAGTTGCGGTAGCCCACCGCATGGCCCAAGCCGTTGACCACACCCGCTGCCCAGAACGGAATCCACATCATCTGCACCGCCCAGATGGTGATGCCGATGGTGCCGAACAGCAGTAGGTCGAGCACCGCCATCAGGGCGATACCGCCATGTTTGTAGCGTGAGTAGAGATTGCGCTCGATCCAGTCATCCGGGCAGTTTTTGCCGTAGATGCGCAGGGTTTCGGGGTTGAGTGCTTCTTCCCGATAGAGTTCGGCGCCTTTGCGCAGCACCGTGCCCAGGCCTTTGTGCACTGGGCTGTGCGGGTCGTCCGGGGTTTCGCACTTGGCGTGGTGCTTGCGGTGCACTGCTGTCCACTCGCGGGTGTTCTGCGCCGTGGTCAGCCACAGCCAGAAGCGGAAGAAGTGCTTGAGCGCGCCATTGAGCTCCAGGGCACGGTGGGCGGAATAGCGGTGCAGGTAGATGGTGACGCTGATGATGGTCACGTGAGTCATCAGCAGGGTAACGCCAACCAGTTGCCAGGCCGACAAGTCGAGCAGACCGTAATACCACATAGGTGTCAAAACCCTCGAAGACACAGGGGAAGGCTCTGATTATCCCTTGGCAGGGAAATAAAACCAGTCACCCTTGCAGATAGGACGTCACGGCATGTTTCTGCCTCTATAATGCCCCATCATTTTTCATGGACTTTTGTTGCCGACATGTCTGTTTCCGTTCGCGACGCCTTGCGCATGGCCGCGCTGTATCTGGTGCTCTCGATCCTCTGGCTGGTGCTGTCAGAGGTGGTTTTGCGCAGCATGTCTGAAGACCCTCTGGCCTTGGCCGTGGGGCGGCAGATCAATGTTGTTCTATGGGTGCTGGCCAGCGCGGGGCTGATTTTCTTTACCCGTGCCCGCCTGCTCAATTTCATCGGTGTCGGCGCACGTCTTCGCAGCGAGGACCGCGCCCGCCTGCGTATGGCCGCAGCCGTGTTCGACAGTACCCTGGAGGGCGTGCTGGTCACTGACCGCCAGGGGCTGATCGTGCACGTCAACCGTGCCTTCATGCGGATCACGGGTTACCAGCAGGACGAAGTGCTCGGCCAGCGCCCGAGCAAGTTCAAGTCGGGCCGGCACGGCGTGCCGTTCTATCAGCAGATTTATGCCACCCTGGCAGAGAAGGGCGAGTGGAGCGGGGAGATATGGAACCGGCGCAAGAGCGGTGAAATCTACCCGCAATGGCAGACAATCCGCGCCATACACGATGATGGCGGTGAGATGACCCATTATGTCGCGGTTTTCAGCGACATCAGCGCGATCAAGCATACCGAGCAGGAACTGGCCTACCTGGCCCATCACGACCCCCTTACCGGCTTGCCCAACCGTCTGCTGTTCAACGACCGGGCCGAGCAGGCACTGGCTTCGGCACAGGCCAACAAGCGTGGATGTGCTTTGTTGCTGCTTGACCTTGACCACTTTCAAAGCATCAACGACGGCTTGGGCCACACCATCGGTGATCAGCTGCTCAAGCTGGTAGGCGAGCGTCTGGCCGAGGTGGTGGGCAATGGCGTGACCTTGGCGCGCCTGGGCGGTGACGAGTTTGGTGTGCTGGCAGAGAACTGCCAGCAGGTCGGCCAGGCCGGCAAACTGGCACAGGCGCTCATCGAACGCATGCGTGAACCGTTCGAGTTCGACGGGCATCGGCTGTTCATCAGCGTCAGCGTTGGCATCAGCCTGTTCCCCAGCGATGCGTTGAGCGCCGAACAGCTACTGCGCAACGCCGACTCGGCGCTGTTCAAGGCCAAGCACAATGGCCGCGCCTGTTACGCGCTGTACACCGAAGAGCTGACAGCACACGCCCAGCACCGGGTGGAAACGGCAGGCGAGCTGCGCCGTGCGCTTGCGCAAGACGAACTGCGGGTGTTCTACCAGCCGGTGTTCGACCTGTTCACCTCGAAGATGGTCGGGGTGGAGGCACTGGTGCGTTGGCAGCACCCGCAACGTGGCTTGGTGCCGCCAAGCGAATTCATCCCTATCGCCGAGCGTACCGGGCTGATTGCCGACATCGATGCCTGGGTGCTGCGCGAGGCGTGCCGGCAGATGGTCAGTTGGCAGGCTGACGGGCGCCTGCTCGAGTTCGTTGCGGTCAACATCTCCAGCCGGTTGTTCGGCCAGCGTGAGCTGTACCGGCAAGTGGCCGGGGTGTTGCACGAAACCGGTCTGGATCCGTCGCTGCTGGAGGTGGAGGTGACCGAGAGTGCAGTCATGGAAGACCCCGAAGTCGCGCTGGAGCAGTTGCACCGGCTGCGTGAGCTGGGCTTGAACCTGGCAATCGATGACTTTGGCACCGGCTACTCGTCGTTGCTGCGGCTAAAGCGCCTGCCGGTGCAGAAGCTGAAGATCGACCAGGGCTTCGTCGCCGGCTTGCCGGTGGATGACGACGACGTCGCGATCGTGCGGGTGATCATCGCCCTGGCCCGGAGCATGGGCATGCAGGTGCACGCTGAAGGCATCGAGCAGCCGGAGCAGGCCAGGTTCCTGCTGGAGCAGCAGTGCCAGCTGGGGCAGGGCTACTGGTTCGGGCGGCCCGTGCCGGCTGAGGGTTTGCGTTGGAACTGAGTAGGGCCGCTTCGCGCCCCATCGCCGGCTTGCCGGCGATGGGGCGGTGAAACGAATGCCGATTATTCGGAAGCCGCAGTCCCGAGAAACTTGCGCAAGAACTGCCGCGTCCGCTCTTCCTTGGGATTGGCAAACAGCGCCTTGGCCTCGCCCTGCTCGACGATCACCCCCTTGTCGAAGAAGATCACCCGGTTAGCGACATCACGCGCAAAGCTCATCTCATGGGTGACGATGATCATGGTGCGCTTTTCTTCCGCCAGGCCGCGGATGGTCGCCAGCACCTCGCCGACCAGCTCAGGGTCGAGCGCCGAGGTGGGTTCATCGAACAGAATCACCTCAGGTTCCATGGCCAGCGCCCGGGCGATGGCAACGCGCTGTTGCTGTCCGCCCGAAAGGCGTTTGGGGTAGGCGTCTTCCTTGCCTGCCAGCCCGACCTTGGCCAGCAGCTTGCGGCCCAGCTCGATGGCTTGGGCGCGGGGCGTCTTCTTGACGATCACCGGCCCTTCGATGACGTTTTCCAGCGCTGTGCGATGAGGGAACAGGTTGAAGCTCTGGAACACGAAGCCGGCCTGCTGGCGCAAGCGGCGAATGGCACTTTGCTGATTGCCAAGCGGGCGGTTGGCATCGATGCTGATGGCACCGATCTGAATGCGCCCGGCGTCTGGCGTTTCCAGCAGGTTGAGGCACCGCAGGAAGGTGGTCTTGCCCGAGCCGCTGGGGCCGATGATGGCCACCACTTCGCCCGGTTGCACGGTCAGGTCGATGCCGTTGAGCACGGTCTGGCCTTTGAACTGCTTGGTCAGGCCTTCTACTACGATCATCTTCAGTGCTCCTGGTCGTGCTGGTTGACCCGCGCTTCCATGCGGTTCTGGAAGTGCGCGAGGATGCTGCAGAGGACCCAGTAGACCACCGCAACGGCCAGGTACATGGTGAATACTTCGAAAGTGCGCGCAGTGATCAGCTGCGCCTGGCGGAACAGCTCGGGCACCTGGATGGTCGCCGCCAAGGCGGTGTCCTTGACCAGCGAGATGAAGCTGTTACCCAGCGGTGGCAATGCCGTGCGCAGTGCTTGCGGCAGGATCGCCCGGCGCATGGCCTGGGTGCGGGTCATGCCGATGCTGGCGGCTGCTTCCCACTGGCCACGGTCGATCGAGGAGATCGCCGCACGCAGGATTTCGCAGATGTACGCTGCCATGTTCAGCGACAGGCCAATCAGCGAGGCCGGGATCGGGTCGAGTTCGATGCCGATCTGCGGCATGCCGAAGTAGATCACGAACAGCTGCACCAGCAGCGGCGTGCCCCGGAAGAACGACACATAGATGCGTGCCAGCCAGTCCAGCGGCAGGATCTTCGACAGGCGCATCAGTGCCAGGGCAAAACCCAGTACCAGGCCGAAGAACATGCCGCCGACACTCAGCAGCACTGTATAACCCGCGCCCTTGAGCAGGAAGGGCGCGGAATCGACAACGAGTTGCAGGCTTTCAGCGATCATTTGGTGACATCGGCACCGAAGTATTTCTCGGACAGCTTGGCCAGGGTGCCATCGGCCTTGAGCTTGTCGATGGCCTTGTTGATGGCCGCCAGCAGCTCCGGCTCACCCTTGCGCAGGGCCACGCCGCTTTCCAGGCGCGAGAAGGCGTCGCCGGCAAGCTCGGTGTCCTTGGCTTTTTGCGCGTATTCCAGGGCGGCCAGGCGGTCGATCAGGATGGCGTCGATACGGCCGTTGCGCAGGTCGGCGAACTTGCTTGGGTCATCTTCGTAGGTGCGCACTTCAGCGTTCGGAACGTCCTGCTTCACCCACTGTTCGTAATTGGTGCCCAGGCCCACGCCGACCTTCTTGCCGGCCAGGTCCTGCGCGGTCTTGATGTTCAACTGCTCGGCTTTCTTCTTCAGGATCAGCGCCTGGATGCCGGAGACGGTGTAGGGCTCGGAGAAGTCGTACTTCTTCTTGCGCTCCTCGGAGATGGTCACTTGGTTGACCACCACGTCCAGGCGCTTGGATTCCAGCGCTGCAAGGATGCCATCCCATTTGGTTGGCTGGATCTTGGCCTTGACGCCCAGCTCCTTGGCCAGCAGTTCTGAAAACTCGACCTCGAAGCCGGCGAGCTTGCCGTTTTCATCCTGGAAGCTGAACGGCGGGTAGGTGCCCTCGAGGCCGACGTTGATCACGCCTTTTTCCTGGATGGTTTTCAGTTGCTCGCCGGCGAATGCCTGGCTGAACAGACCGGTGCCCAGCAGGATGGCCAGGCTGGCATTGAGAAGCGGTTTGGCGAATTTCGACATGTCAGGCCCCGCGCTTGTTGTGGAAGTGGTGGGTGGCGACTATAGGGTTGGCTTCATAGGCCAGGAAATAATAAAAACTTATTTTGTTATTTCCTTTTTGATCTGTGCCGGGTTTTGGCTGCTTTGAGGGTAGGCGACGATGCCGGGTCCGTCATCGCGGCTTATGCCCGACTTAGCGCAGGATGGAATAAAGCGTTGTTTTTTCCAAGGGGCTGATTTGCCGTAAAGTGGATTGCAAACTATCTGATTGGCCCTGGCAGGAGATCATCGTGAGCGAACAACCTTCATCCGCGCATTGGCAGTTGCACAATATTGTCAGCGGCCTGCGCAGCGCCCGTGAGCAGTGGCGAAGCCGCAATGGCCGCAGCATTGGCGAGCAGGGCGGGCGCGAATTGCCCTCGCGCGAGGCCATTCGCCAGGTCCTCGAGCAGTTGTGCGGTGCGCTGTTCCCGATGCGTTTGGGCCCGGTCGACCTGCGCGAAGAGAGCGAGGACTTCTACGTTGGCCACACCCTCGACGCCGCGCTGACCGCGTTGCTGGCCCAGGCACGTCTGGAACTGCGCTATGCCGCGCGCCAGAGCAATGCCGACCTGGCCGCCGTCGATGCCCAGGCACTGCGCCTGATCCAGGATTTTGCCGCCGCCCTGCCAGGCCTGCGCGTGCTGCTCGACACCGATGTACTTGCCGCCTACCACGGTGACCCGGCCGCGCGCAGCGTCGATGAAGTGCTGCTGTGCTACCCGGGCATACTCGCCATCATCCATCACCGACTGGCCCACCATTTGTACCAGGCCGGTTTGCCGTTGTTGGCACGCATCTGTTCGGAGCTGGCGCATTCGGCCACGGGTATCGATATCCACCCGGGCGCGCAGATCGGCCCGAGCTTCTTCATCGACCACGGTACCGGTGTGGTGATCGGCGAGACTGCAATCATCGGTGAGCGTGTGCGCATCTACCAGGCGGTGACCCTTGGCGCCAAGCGCTTCCCGAGCGATGAGTCGGGTACGTTGCACAAAGGCCTGGCCCGCCACCCGATCGTCGAGGACGATGTTGTGATCTATGCGGGGGCGACCATCCTGGGAAGGATCACCATTGGTAAAGGTTCGACCATTGGCGGCAATGTGTGGCTGACCCGGAGTGTGCCGGCCGAAAGCAACATTACCCAGGCCAATCTACAGTTGGATTGCCAGGGCAAGAATTGACCTGAATGCTTCACTGCCTGTACCGGCCCTATCGCCGGTGCAGGAATGCGCCGATCAGCAGCCCGGGTCGCATCGAATCCCGATCCATGTTTAACTTGAACGCTTGTTCAACGAAAAAACGCTGGTCCGCTGCCGGTGTTCAACAGGAGGATTCCTTTGCTGAACCCGTTCATTCCGAACCTCACGTCAATCGACGAGGTGCATGCCCCATGAGTGCACCGACCCCTTCCAACAGCCAGATCCGCATGAACCCTCCGGTGTTCTATTTTGCGGCAAGCTTCATCCTCATCTTCGGCCTGGTGGTCATCGCCCAACCGCAAGCAGCGGGCGACTGGCTCTTGGCAGCGCAGAACTGGGCGGCCAACACGGTCGGCTGGTACTACATGCTGGCCATGACCCTGTACCTGGTCTTCGTGGTGGTCACCGCCTTGTCCGGCTACGGCAAGATCAAGCTCGGTGCCGACCACGACGAACCCGAGTTCAGCTACCTGTCGTGGGCCGGCATGTTGTTCGCCGCCGGTATCAGCATCACGCTGTTCTTCTTCTGCGTTTCCGAACCCCTGACCCACATGCTCCAGCCCCCCCAGGGTGAGGCGGGCACGGCGGAGGCCGGGCGCCAGGCGATGCAGATACTGTTCCTGCATTGGGGCCTGCATGGCTGGGGCGTGTTTGCCTTCGTCGGCATGGCGCTGGCCTATTTCGCCTACCGCCACAACCTGCCGCTGGCTTTGCGTTCGGCGCTGTACCCGCTGATCGGCAAGCGTATCAACGGGCCGATCGGCTATGCGGTAGACGGTTTCGGCATCATCGCCACGGTGTTCGGCCTGGGCGCCGACATGGGCTTCGGGGTGCTGCACCTCAATGCCGGCCTCGACTACCTGTTCGGTATCAGCCATAGCCAATGGGTCCAGATCGCGCTCATCGTCCTGATGATGGGCGCTGCGGTGGCCGTAGCGGTCGCGGGGGTGGAGAAAGGTGTGCGGGTGATGAGCGACATCAACCTGTTCCTGGCCTGTGCCCTGCTGCTGTTCGTGCTGTTCGCCGGGCCCACCCAGCACCTGTTCAATACCTTGATCCAGAACCTTGGCGATTACCTCGGCGCCCTGCCACGCAAGAGCTTCGACGTTTACGCCTACGGCGAAAACCGCGACTGGCTGGGCGGCTGGACGGTGTTCTACTGGGCCTGGTGGATTGCCTGGGCGCCTTTCGTGGGGCTGTTCATCGCCCGTATCTCGCGTGGCCGCACCATCCGTGAATTCGTCTTCGGTGTGCTGCTGATCCCGCTGGGCTTCACCCTGGCGTGGATGTCGATCTTCGGCAACAGCGCGCTGGACCAGGTGCTGAACCACGGCATGACCGCGCTCGGCCAGTCGGCCATCGATAACCCGTCGATGAGCCTGTACCTGCTGCTGGAGACCTACCCGTGGAGCAAGACCGTCATCGCGGTGACGGTGTTCATCAGCTTCGTGTTCTTCGTCACATCGGCGGACTCGGGCACGGTGGTGCTGTCGACCTTGTCCGCCAAGGATGGCGGTGCTGATGAAGACGGCCCGAACTGGTTGCGGATCTTCTGGGGCGCGATGACCGCCCTGATCACCAGCAGCCTGCTGTTCGCCGGCAGCATCGATTCGCTCAAGTCGGCGGTGGTGCTGACCTCGCTGCCGTTCTCGTTGATCCTGCTGTGCATGATGTGGGGGCTGCATAAGGCGTTCTACCTTGAGTCGCAGCGCCAGATCGCCCAGTTGCATTCGCTGGCACCGTTCGCGCAGTCCCGCCGTGGCCGTGGTGGCTGGCGCCAGCGCCTGAGCCAGGCGGTGCACTTCCCGTCACGCGATGAGGTGTACCGCTTCATGGACGACGTGGTGCGCCCGGCGATTGCCGATGTGCGCGAGGTGTTCGAGCAGAAAGGCCTGGTACTGGTGACCCAGGATGACCCCAGCCATGACAACGTCAGCCTGAAAGTGGGCCATGGTGAAGAGCAGCCGTTCATCTATCAGGTGCAGATGCGCGGGTATTTCACACCGTCGTTCGCACTGGGTGGGTTGGGGACGCAGGATTTGAAGAACCGCCGTTATTACCGGGCGGAGGTGCACCTTAGCGAGGGCAGCCAGAACTACGACCTGGTGGGCTATAGCAAGGAGCAGATCATCAACGACATCCTCGACCAGTACGAGCGGCATATGCAGTTCTTGCATCTGGTCAGGTAGATCGCTGGGGCCGCTTTGCGGCCCTTTCGCGACACAAGGCCGCTCCTACAGGCCTGTAGTAGCGGCCTTGTGTCGCGAAAGGAGGCCAAAGGCCTCCCAAGGTTCTTTCAGAACGGCGCATCCCCCAGGATGGTCGCCCGATGCATCACCCGCCGGTTCGGCCGGTAATCATCCACCGCAAAATGCTGAGTGACGCGGTTGTCCCAGAACGCCACGTCGTTCTCCTGCCAGCGCCAGCGGATGCTGAACTCCGGCCGCGTCGCATGGGCGAACAGCAGCTTGAGCAGCGCCTCGCTCTCCAACTCGCTCAGCTCATTGATCCGCGTGGTGAACCCTTCATTGACGAACAACGCCTTGCGGCCGCTCACCGGGTGCGTACGAACAACCGGGTGTGACAGCGGCGGGTTGTTGCGCCGGGCCGCTTCCCAGCGCGCCAGGTCTTCAGGCGTAGTGCCAAAGCGCTCGAGCGGGAACGACTTGGTGAAATCGTGCGTTGCAGTCAGGCCATCGAGCATCTCACGCAGCGGGGCCGACAGGGCTTGGAAGGCGGCAATGCCGCTGGCCCACAAGGTGTCGCCGCCATAGGCCGGCAACTGCTTGGCACTGAGCACCGCACCCAGCGCCGGGGTCGGGAGGAAGGTCACGTCGGTGTGCCACACGGCATTATCGCGTACGTCGGTGACCGCAGTGTCGAGGATCAGCACCTGCGGGGTTTGCGGTACGTTGGGGTAGATCGGGTGGATGTGCAGGTCGCCGAAGCGCGCGGCAAAGCGCGCTTGCTGCTCGGGTGTGATCGGCTGGTCCCGGAAGAACAACACCTGGTGTTGGAGCAGTGCCTGCTCGATGGCGTCGCGCTGCTCGACGGTAATCTCGCCGCTGATGTCCACGCCGCTGATCTGGGCGCCGAGGGCCGGGCTGAGGGGGGTAACGGTCAGGCTCATGTCTTTTCTCACTCCAGGCGCCGGGTAGCCGGCGTGGTCAGTCCGCAATCGGTCAGTGGCTTTGCCCATGCCAGGGCACCAGCTTGCGCTGCAGGGCGCGCAGGCCCATCTCCAGGGCGAAGGCG
Organism: Pseudomonas sp. p106; assembly: GCF_003936645.1. NCBI lineage: Bacteria > Pseudomonadati > Pseudomonadota > Gammaproteobacteria > Pseudomonadales > Pseudomonadaceae > Pseudomonas > Pseudomonas sp. p106. The sequence continues at coordinate 44,967 of NZ_RHQR01000019.1, read as the reverse complement.
ATCAGGGCGATCAGCAGGATGCCCAGCACCACCACGTCGGTCACCAGAAACTGCGCCGCCGACTGCACCATGAAGCCCAGGCCGCTGGTGGCAGCGATCAGCTCGGCGGCTACAAGGGTCGACCAGCCCACACCCAGGCCGATACGGATGCCGGTGAGGATGTCGGGCAGGGCGCTGGGCACGATCACATGGCGGATCAGTTGCACCTTGGTCGCCCCCAGCGATTGCGCAGCGCGCAATCTGGCCGGGTCGACGGTGCGCACGCCGGTGGCCGTAGCGATGGCGATCGGGGCGAAGATTGCCAGGTAGATCAGCAGTACCTTGGACAACTCGCCGATACCGCACCAGATGACGATCAGTGGCAGGTAGGCCAGTGGCGGTATGGGGCGGTAGAACTCGATCAGTGGGTCGAGGATGCCGCGGGCCACACGGTTGTAGCCGATGGCGATACCGGCCGGGATGGCGGTCAGGGTCGCGGCAACCAGCGCCAGGCCGATGCGGCCCAGGCTCGCGCCCAGGTGTTGCCACAGGCTGGCGTCCATGTAGCCTTGGGTGAGCAAGCTCCAGGCTTTGGCCAGGATGTCGCCGGGCGCTGGCAGGAACAGTGGCTCGATCCAGCCGGCGGCGGTCACCAGCCACCAGACCAGCAGCAGGCTGGCCAGGGTTAGCGTGCTGATCCAGCGGGTGGAAAGTTGGCGGCGCGCTTTATCAACGGGCCGGGCTTGGCTGTCGCGCTTGCTGGCGACCGGCAGATCAAGGCTGCTCATGCGTGCTCCTGCAGGCTTTGGCGTTGAGAGAAAACCCGCGCCAGCACATGCTCGCGGGTTTCAATGAAGCGTGGGTCAGACTTGATGGCCCGGGCCGATTCGCCAGCGGCATAACGTTGGCCGAAGTCCAGCTGCAGGCGCTCGACCACGCGGCCTGGGTCTGGGGCCAACAGCACCAGTTCGGTTGCAAGGAATACGGCTTCTTCAATGTCGTGAGTGATCAGGAACACCGGTTTGGCGGTGCGCTGCCAGACCTGCAGCAACAGTTCCTGCATCTGCTCGCGGGTGAACGCATCGAGGGCGCCGAACGGCTCGTCCATCAGCAGTACCCTTGGGTCGGCCGCCAGCGCGCGGGCCAGGCCCACACGCTGCTTCTGGCCACCGGACAGTTGCCAGATGCGCCGCTCGCCAAAGCCATCCAGATCGACCAGTGCCAGCATTTCCCGTGCCTTGGCCTCTCGCTCGCCGCGTGCTACACCAGCCAGCTCCAAACCGAAGGCGACGTTGCCCAGCACGTTCTGCCACGGCAGCAGAGCATCGTCCTGAAACACCACGCCGCGTTCGGCGCCGGGGCCTTGCACCGGTACGCCGTCAAGGGTGATGCGCCCGCCGCTGGGGGCGACAAAGCCCGCGATCAGGTTGAGCAGCGATGTCTTGCCGCTGCCGGAGGGGCCCAGTGCTACCAGCAGCTGGCCTGGGCCCAGGCTGAGGTTGATGTCGGCCAGCACAGGGGTGCTGGCGCCGGGGTACTGTGCGCTGATGCGCTCCAGTTCTAGCAAGGCCATGACGGGCTCCGGATCAATTGGGCAAGAACTTGGCGCTGACGTAGGCCGAATAGTCCGGCAACACGGCGTCGACCTTGCCTTGCTGCTTGAGGAAGGTGGCGGTGTCGGTCAGCGCTTGAGTGGTCGGTGCACCCAGGGCGTTGGCCTGGTCGGCGGCCAGCGGGTAGACGTTGCCTTGCAACAGAGCAGGAATATCACTGGCCTTGGCACCGGACAGCTTCACCAGCTTGGCCACGTTGTCCTTGTTGGCAAGCCAGGCCTGCGGGTCTTTGCGGTAGTCGGCGTAGGCGTCGAGGGTGACCTTGGCGAAGGCTTTGACCACCTCGGGGTGCTTGTCGGCGAAGTCCTTGCGCACGATCCAGGCATCGAAGGTCGGTGCGCCTTTTTCGGCCAGCTCCCCGGAGGTGATCAGCACCTTGCCGTTTTCCTTGGCCACGCCCAGGGCCGGGTCCCAGACGTAAGTGGCGTCGATGTCGCCGCGCTTCCAGGCAGCGATGATCGCCGGTGGGGCGAGGTTGAGGATCTGCACCTTGGACGGGTCGATGTTCCAGCTCTTCAGCGCGGCCAGCAGGCTGTAGTGGCCGGTGGAAACAAAGGGCACGGCGACTTTCTTGCCGATCAGGTCTTGTGGGGTCTTGATGCTGTCGCGGGCCACCAGCGCTTCGCCGGCGCCGATCTGGGTGGCGATCAGGAAGGTTTCCACCGGCAGCTTGCGGGTGGCGGCAGCGGCCAGCGGGCTTGAGCCCAGGTAGCCGATCTGTACATCGCCGCTGGCTACCGCTGTGATCACATCGGCGCCGTTATCGAACTTGCGCCAGTCGATGCTGGCCTTGCTGGCTTTTTCGTAGTCGCCATCGACCTGGGCCACCTTGGCCGGGTCGACGGTGGTCTGGTAGGCGACGGTCAGGTCGGCGGCCTGGGCGAACCCGCTGGTGCCGGCGAGGGTCAGGGCGGCGAGCAGGCGCATTGGAGCGTGCGGGATCATGGTCGAACCTCTTGTCAGGCAATCGGTGTGATGAATGGCAAGAAGGCTAGATGATCTAAGAAATAGAAAATAAATAACGTTTTGGAATTAGCATAGGAGCCATTCGCTTTAAGCTGAAGGGCTTGATCAGGCTTCTGGGCGAAGACCAAGTGAAATGGTCGGTCTTTTTCCGCTTAACAGAGCGATTGGAAATAAGGATATGAGCAAACGTTTGCAAATAACCTAAAGCTATTACAAGCGTCTGCCGATACAGCTTTTGGCAGTAAAGGTTTCAACCATATGCCTTAAAAATCTTACAAATTCATAAAACGGTCATTTTGGATTTATAGGATTGTCATTATCCTGTAGCGCAGGTGGCGTCTTAGACCAAAGTCGTGAAATGTTCAGTAACGATTGACTTGCTGGTCACTCTTTGGGACTAAATCGCCAGTCCACGGTGAGCAGGGCATCAGATCCCGCCGCCAGAGATACACAAAAATTAGAACGTAGAGGAGCAAAACATGTACAAGTCCAGCCTGGCTCTGGCCGTGGCACTGGGGGTTCTCGCCCAACAAGCAGGCGCTGCCGGTTTCGTTGAAGACAGCAAATTGTCTTTGAGCTCGCGCACCATGTATTTCAATGGCGATAACCGTGATGGCGGTTCAGACAACCGCGAGTCGGGTCAAGGCTTCAAGCTCGACTACCTGTCCGGTTTCACCGAGGGCACCGTTGGTTTTGGCGTAGACGTTCAAGCGCTGTGGGGCATCCACCTGGATGGCGGCAAAGGTCATCACCCTGACAACAGCTCCTTCTTCCCAAGCGACAGCGACGGTTCGGCTGTAGACCAGTGGGCGCGTATCGGCGGCAACGCCAAGGCTCGCTTCTCCAAGACCGAAGTTCACTACGGTAGCGCCCTGGCGCCGAACCTGCCGATCCTGGTCTCCAACGATGGCCGTCTGCTGCCGCAAACCTTCGAGGGTGGCACCATCCAGTCGAAGGAAATCGACAACCTGACCATCAATGCCGGTCAGCTGACCCACGCCATGGGTCGTGCTTCGAGCAACCGTACTGGCCTGTCGGTCAACGGTGCGACTGCAGACAGCAACAAATTCATCTACGGCGGCCTGGACTACAAGCTCACGCCTGACCTGACCCTGCAGTACTACTACTCGAACCTGAAAGACTTCTACAAACAGCACTTCCTCGGTGCGACTCACGTCTTCAAGATTGCCGACGACCAGTCGTTCAAGACCGATCTGCGCTACTTCGACAGCAGCAGCGACGGCAAGAACGGCAGCTCGGGCGCGTACAACTTCAACAACAACGGTGGTTACGAGAAGAATGACGGCAAGGTCGACAACAAGACCTGGTCGGCCATGTTCACGTACACTCTGGGTGGCCACTCGCTGATGCTGGGTCATCAGCAAGTCAGCGACGATGGCGGCTTTGTCTGGCTGAACCAGGGCTCGGTCCGTGATGGTAATGGCCGTCCGGAAGGTGCTGGTGGCGCCAGCTTCTACCTGTTCACCGACAGCATGATCAACCAGTTCGCCAAGGCCGGTGAAAACACCACCTTCGGTCAGTACTCGTATGACTTCGCGCGTCTGGGTGTGCCAGGCCTGAAAGCTTCGGTTTCTTACCTGAAAGGTGAAGACGGCAAGAACGCCGTTGGCGGCGGTACCTTCAGCGAATGGGAACGTGACGCTCGCGTTGACTACGTTATCCAGGAAGGCACCTTCAAGGGCCTGGGCGCCAGCCTGCGTCACGGCGTATACCGTGGCACTGGCACCAGCTCGCTGGCTGACCAGGATCAGACCCGTCTGATCTTCAACTACACTTACAATTTCCTGTAAGCCGTAGCTGAACAAGAAGCCTCGCCTAGTGCGAGGTTTTTTTGTGCCTGCAACTCGAAGTGCGATTAAGTTATAAACAAATCATTATTTATTCTTTTTGTTTTTATCGGAATGCAGGCACATTGAACCTCACAAGGCCAGCCCATAGCCCAGGAGCCACACCCCATGAGCCTCAAACTCGGCGACATCGCCCCCGACTTCGAACAAGATTCCAGCGAAGGTACGATCCGCTTCCACGAGTGGCTCGGTAACAGCTGGGGTGTGCTGTTCTCTCACCCGGCCGACTTCACCCCGGTGTGCACCACCGAGCTGGGCCTGACCGCCAAACTCAAGGACGACTTCGCCAAACGTGGGGTCAAGGCCATCGCCCTGTCCGTAGACCCGGTCGACTCGCACCACAAGTGGATCGAGGACATCAACGAGACCCAGAGCACCGTGGTCAACTTCCCGATCATCGCCGACGCCGACCGCAAGGTTTCCGACCTGTACGACCTGATCCACCCGAACGCCAGCGACACCCTGACCGTGCGCTCGCTGTTCGTCATCGACCCGAACAAGAAGGTGCGCCTGACCATCACCTATCCGGCCAGTACCGGGCGCAACTTCAACGAAATACTGCGGGTGATCGACTCGCTGCAGCTCACCGACAACCACAAGGTGGCCACGCCAGGTAACTGGCAGGATGGCGACGAAGTGGTGATCGTGCCTTCGCTGAAGGATGAGGAAGAGATCAAGCAGCGCTTCCCGAAAGGCTACCGCGCTGTAAAACCCTACCTGCGGCTGACCCCGCAACCCAATCGCTGAAGCATTCTCGTTGCATTGCTCTTAGCCATAGCAGGGATATTCGGGCCGTTTCGACGGCCCTTTTTTATGCCTGCACAAACCGCTTCAGGCGTGGGGCTGCTGCGCAGCCCATCGCGACACAAGGCGCGGTTCCTCGTAGGAGCGGCCTTGTGTCGCGAAAGGGCCGCAAAGCGGCCCCAGTATCAAAGAATCGACAAAGTACTTTATGGAATAAATAAATGAAAAAATATGATTTATAGATATATATCCAGGCTGCTAATGTCACCCCAACAGAACACAAGGAAGCGCTTCAATGCTGGTCGTCTCAATCGGTGGTAGCCCCAGTACCCGTTCACGCTCCGGCGTGCTGCTCGAGCGTTCGCGCCAGTGGCTGCAGGACCGTGGCGCCGAGGTGGTGACCTTCCAGGTACGTGACTTCGCCGCTGAGGACCTGCTCCATGCGCGCTTCGACAGCCCGCAGGTGCAACACTTCCAGCAACTGGTGGCTCAGGCCGACGGCCTGATCGTCGCCACCCCGGCGTACTCAACGAACGCTTGATCAGTGCCCGCTGGAGCATCTGAACCGGCACAACGGCTTTATCGCGTCATCCACCTTACTCGCCCGTCAACGAGGCAAGCAGGTGCAACCCGAACCTACTCGCACAGGAGAGCGCCATGCGCACAGTCTTCTTGCGTCGTGGTCTGGTCGCCCTGTTTGCGGCGGCTGTGTCCTTCGGCGCCATTACCCAAGCCCAGGCTGAAAGCCTGCGTATCGGCTATCAGAAATACGGCACCCTGGTGCTGCTCAAAGCCAAGGGCACGCTGGAAAAGCGCCTGGCCGATCAGGGCATCCAGGTGCAATGGACCGAATTCCCAGGTGGCCCGCCGCTTCTCGAAGGCTTGAATGTCGGCTCCATCGACTTTGGCGTAACTGGTGAAACGCCGCCAGTATTCGCTCAGGCCGCCGGTGCCGATCTGCTCTATGTGGCCTACGAACCGCCTGCGCCGCACAGTGAAGCGATCCTTGTACCGAAGGGTTCGCCGATCCAGTCGGTGAAGGAACTCAAAGGCAAGAAAGTTGCGCTCAACAAAGGTTCGAACGTTCACTACCTGCTGGTCCGCGCCCTGGAAGAGGCCGGCCTCAAGTACAGCGAGATACAGCCCGTCTACCTGCCGCCGGCCGATGCCCGCGCCGCGTTCGAGCGTGGCAGCGTCGATGCCTGGGTGATCTGGGACCCGTACCAGGCCGCCGCCGAACAGCAGCTGCAGGCACGCACCCTGCGTGACGGCAAAGACCTGGTCGACAACCACCAGTTCTACCTGGCCACCCGCAACTACGCGACCCAGCATCCGGCTGTGATCAACGCCCTCATCGAAGAAGTACGCGCCGTGGGCAAATGGTCGCAGGCCAACCCGCAGGAGGTGACCGACCAGGTTGCTGCGCTGCTCGGGCTGCCCGCCGACATCACCCTGACTTCGGTCAAGCGCCAAGGCTACGGTGCCGCGCCGCTGACCCCCGAGGTGGTGGCCGCACAACAGAAAATCGCCGACACCTTCCAGGCGCTGAAGCTGATTCCCAAGCCGCTGAGCATCAAGGACGTGATCTGGACACCCCCGGCCAAGGTCGCCAGCGCGCCTTGATTGATTCGCCTGTGCCGGGGCGCCGCTGTGGCCCTCGCCATCTTTAAGGAGACAACTCCAATGAGCCTTAACATTTTCTGGTTCCTCCCCACCCACGGTGACGGCAAGTACCTGGGCACATCCGAGGGTGCCCGTGCGGTCGATCACGGTTACCTGCAACAGATTGCCCAGGCCGCCGACCGTCTCGGCTTTGGTGGTGTGCTGATCCCTACCGGGCGTTCCTGCGAGGATTCCTGGTTGGTGGCAGCATCGCTGATCCCGGTGACCCAGCATCTGAAATTCCTGGTTGCCCTGCGTCCAGGCATCATTTCGCCGACGGTCGCGGCGCGCCAGGCGGCAACCCTGGACCGCCTGTCCAACGGCCGGGCGCTGTTCAACCTGGTCACCGGTGGCGACCCCGACGAGCTGGCCGGTGATGGCCTGCACCTGAACCACCAGGAGCGCTACGAAGCCTCGGTCGAGTTCACGCGTATCTGGCGCAAGGTGCTGGAGGGCGAGAACGTCGACTACCAAGGCAAGCACATCCAGGTGAAGGGCGCCAAGCTGCTCTATCCGCCCATTCAGCAACCACGCCCGCCTCTGTATTTCGGTGGCTCGTCCGAAGCCGCCCAGGATCTTGCTGCCGAGCAGGTCGAGCTGTACCTGACCTGGGGCGAGCCACCAGCCGCTGTTGCCGAGAAAATCGCTCAGGTGCGGGAGAAGGCTGCCGCGCAAGGTCGCGAAGTACGCTTTGGTATCCGTCTGCATGTGATCGTGCGGGAAACCAACGACGAAGCCTGGGCCGCGGCAGACCGCCTGATTTCGCACCTGGACGACGACACCATCGCCCGGGCCCAGGCCTCGCTGGCGCGTTTCGACTCGGTGGGCCAGCAGCGCATGGCCGCATTGCATGGCGGCAACCGTGACAACCTCGAAGTCAGCCCCAACCTGTGGGCGGGTGTCGGTCTGGTACGCGGTGGCGCCGGTACCGCGCTGGTCGGTGATGGCCCGACTGTCGCGGCACGGGTCAAGGAGTACGCAGACCTGGGGATAGATACCTTCATCTTCTCAGGTTACCCACACCTGGAAGAGTCCTACCGCGTTGCCGAGCTGCTGTTCCCGCACTTGGACGTGCAGCGCCCGGAGCAACCGCAGACCGGTGGCTACGTGAGCCCGTTCGGCGAGATGGTGGCCAACGACATCCTGCCCAAGTCCGTGTCGCAGAGCTGAGGGCGCAGCCATGAGTCGTGCAACGTCCTCCACTCTGACCCAGCGCCTGGCGCCGTGGGCGCTGCCGGTACTGCTGTTGGCTGTCTGGCAGCTGGCGGTCAGTGCTGGCTGGTTGTCGACGCGCATCCTGCCTGCACCAAGCGCCGTAGTCAGCGCCGGTGTCGAGCTGGTACGCAGCGGTGAAATCTGGACGCACCTGGCCATCAGCGGCTGGCGTGCCGGCCTGGGCTTTCTGATCGGTGGCAGCATAGGGCTGGTGCTGGGCTTCATCACCGGCCTGTCGAACTGGGGCGAACGCCTGCTCGACAGCTCGGTGCAGATGATCCGCAACGTGCCGCATCTGGCGCTGATCCCGCTGGTGATCCTGTGGTTCGGTATCGACGAGTCGGCAAAGATCTTCCTGGTCGCGCTGGGCACGCTGTTCCCGATCTACCTGAACACCTACCACGGTATCAGCAACGTCGACCCGGCGCTGGTGGAAATGGCCCGCAGCTATGGCCTGTCCGGCTTCGGCCTGTTCCGCCAGGTGATCCTGCCGGGCGCGTTGCCCTCGATCCTGGTCGGTGTGCGCTTTGCCCTGGGCTTCATGTGGCTGACCCTTATCGTTGCCGAAACCATTTCGGCCAACGCCGGTATCGGTTACCTGGCAATGAATGCCCGTGAATTCCTGCAGACCGACGTGGTGGTCCTGGCCATCGTCCTGTATGCCGTGCTCGGCAAGCTCGCCGACCTCGCCGCCCGCGGCCTGGAACGTGTCTGGTTGCGCTGGCACCCGGCCTACCAAGTCGCCAGGAAGGAGGGCGCATGACCATTCTCAAGGAACAACCGCCGCGCTTGTTGCGGGGTATCCCGCTGGCCGCCAATGGCCTGCGCAAGACCTTTGGCCAGCGTGAAGTGTTGCGTGGTATCGACCTGCACATTCCGGCCGGCCAGTTCGTTGCCATCGTCGGGCGCAGCGGCTGTGGCAAGAGCACCTTGCTGCGCCTGCTGGCCGGGCTCGACCAGCCCGGCGCCGGTGAGCTTCTGGCCGGTGCCGCACCGCTGGCCGAGGCCCGCGAAGATACCCGCCTGATGTTCCAGGACGCTCGCCTGCTGCCTTGGAAAAAGGTGATCGACAACGTCGGCCTGGGCCTGTCCGGCCACTGGCGCCCCCGTGCGCTGGAAGCACTGGAGGCGGTTGGCCTGGCTGACCGCGCCAATGAATGGCCGGCAGCGCTCTCGGGTGGCCAGAAGCAGCGCGTGGCGTTGGCCCGGGCGCTGATTCATCAGCCACGCCTGCTGCTGCTGGACGAGCCGCTGGGTGCGCTGGATGCCCTGACCCGTATCGAGATGCAGCAACTGATCGAACGCCTGTGGCGTCAGCACGGCTTCACCGTGCTGCTGGTCACCCATGACGTCAACGAAGCCGTTGCCGTGGCCGACCGGGTGATCCTTATCGAGGACGGCGCAGTCGGCCTGGACCTCAACGTCGATCTGGCACGGCCAAGGGTGCGTGGTTCGCACCGTCTGGCCGCGCTGGAAAGCGAAGTGCTCAACCGTGTTCTGTCGGCCCCGGGCACTGCGCCCGAGCCGGACCCTGTAGCCCCTTTGCCCACGCAACTGCGTTGGGCGCACTGAATGACTCACTTACCAGACTGAAGCCATAGAGAAGGAAGCACATCATGACTATCAAAGCCATCAACGTCCGCAACCAGTTCAAAGGCACCGTGAAAGAAATCCTCGAAGGCCCGGTATTGTCGGAAATCGATGTGCAGACCGCTTCCGGCATCGTCACCTCGGTGATCACCACCCGCTCTGTGAAGGAGCTGGAACTGCAGGTGGGCAGTGAAGTGATCGCTTTTGTGAAATCGACTGAAGTGTCCATCGCCAAGCTGTGATGTGGGCATTTGGGGCTGCTTTGCAGCCCTTTCGCGACACAAGGCCGCTCCTACAGGGGAACGCGATTTCCTGTAGGAGCGGCCTTGTGTCGCGAAAGGGCCGCAGGGCGGCCCCAGCAAGATCAGCGTTTGGCAAGAAACGGCGGCAGGTACAAGCCCAGGTACGCCTCGAACACCCGCTTGCCTTCCTCGGCCATGCGCGGGGTGATCGCCTCGTGCAACTGTACCGAGCGCGCATACACCCGGTCGCTCAACTCCATGGCCAGTGCAAACACATCCACGTCCGCAGGCATTACCGGCAACCGGAAATGCTGGTCGAACAGCTTGTGCATCAACTCACCCAGCTCCATGTCGTGCTGCCGGTCCGCCTGCACCACTTCGCTCAGGCCATGCTGGGCCAGGATCAACTGACGCGCTGCAGCATCCTCGTTGTAGATGTCGAGCATGCGCTGTTCGATCAGCCGCGAAAGCTCATGCCAGGTGCCGAGTGCACTGCTGTCTATCGGTGCGCTCAACGCCTCGCGAAATGCCCGGTGCACATCGGCCGTCAGCGCTTCGAGCAGTGCCGGCACGCTGGCAAAGAAGTGATACACCGACGAGGGTGGAATCTGCGCCCGTTCGGCCACGCTGTAGATCGACAATGCTGCCACCCCTTGCTCGGCCAACAGCTCGCGCGCCGCCGCCAGGATCGCCTCGATCCTGGCCTGGCTGCTGGCGCGCGGCTTGCGCGGGGTGGTGCTGCGGGTCATCAGTTGCTGATCGCCAGGATGCTGGCCTGGTAGGCGCCGACGAACTGATCGAAGTCACCGACTTCCTGCTGCTCGAGGCGTGACTGCTCGGCCAGCGAATTGCGGGCGAGGGTCTCGTAGGCTTGCTGGCGCTCTGTGGGCAGCGGTTGCTCACGGAACGTTTGCGCGTGCAGGCGGCTCTGGCGCAGCGAGAACTGGATGAAGCTTTCCTCATGCTCGCTCATGCGCGCGAGCACCTGGGCCGATGGCGTCAGCGAAGCGTCGTCGACTTTGGCCTGCTGTGCGGCCAGGGCTTTGGCATGTTCGTCGCCGCCTTGAGCGTGATCGAGCAGCTCAGCCAGTTGGCCGATGCGCCCAAGCAAGTCGCTGGCCCAGGCTTTCAGCTCGATCGGTTGGCCGTCCCGGCGCAGCTCAAGGCCTGGGCGACGGCCTTCCTTGACCACACTCAGGAAGTTGTCGGTGCACTGGCCGCACTCGCCATTGTCCAGCAGCGGGCTGTCTTCCAGGGCACAGAACAACAGAAACGCATCGAGGAAGCGCGCCTCGGTCAGGTCGATGCCTACCGGCAGGAACGGGTTGATGTCCAGGCAGCGCACTTCGACATACTGCACGCCGCGTGAGGTCAGGGCCTGGATCGGCCGCTCGCCGGTGTAGGTGACACGCTTGGGGCGGATGTTCGAGTAGTACTCGTTCTCGATCTGCAGGATGTTGGTGTTCAACTGCACCCATTCGCCGTCCACATGCGTACCGATTTCCACATAGGGCGGGTAGGGCGTGCCCACCGCCTTGCGCAGGCTGTCGGTATAGCTGGCCAGGTTGTTGTAGCAGGGAGTGAGGCCGGCCTGAGCATTGCTCTGGTAACCCAGGTCGCTCATGCGCAGGCTGGTGGCGTAGGGCAGGTACAAGGTTTCGGCGTCCAGCTCTTCGAGCTGGTGCGGGCGGCCACGCAGGAAGCCTTTGTCCAGGGCTGGCGAGGCACCGAACAGGTACATCAGCAGCCAGCTGTAACGGCGGAAATTGCGGATCAGCGCAATGTACGCCGCCGATTGGTAGTCGCGGTCGCTCTGGTCGTTGCCCTCGGCGGCGCGCAGCAGCGGCCACAGCGCTTCAGGCAACGAGAAGTTGTAGTGGATGCCGGCGATGCACTGCATGGTGCGGCCGTAGCGCAGGGCCAGGCCCTTGCGGTAGACGTGCTTGAGCTTGCCGATGTTCGAGGCCCCGTACTCGGCGATCGGGATGTCCTCCTCGGCCGGCAGCGTGCACGGCATCGACGGGCTCCACAGCAATTCGTCGCCAAGCTTGCTGTAGACGAAGCGGTGGGTTTGCTCGAGGCTTTCCAGCACTTGGGCCGGGTCGGGCAGGGCCGGGGTGATGAACTCCAGCAGCGACTCGGAATAATCGGTGGTGATCTGCTCGTTGGTCAGCGCCGAACCCAGGTTTTCCGGATGCGGGGTCTGAGCCAGGCGACCTTCGTCGGTGACGCGCAGGCATTCGCGCTCAATACCGTGCAGGCACTGCTTGAGCAGGGGGAGATTGGCGCCGAGCAGGCTCAGGCGGCGGTTGAGGAGGTCGCTCAAGATGGTTTCCTTCACGCATCAGTCGCCCCAATATGGGGGTAGAGTTGACGGTCTACAAGGGTAGGAGGAAAGGAACTGGCGTTGTCGCCTGGTTTACGCGGTTACGGCAGTGCCAGCGCACTGCCGCAAAATACCGCAGATACCGTTTGGTGAGCTAGAGAACCGCGAAGGTTCCCTGCGCTTTGGCGACCAGTTTGTCGCCTTGGACTACGTCGGCGTCGACCACCAGGGTACGGCGCCCGGCGTGCAGCACCCGCGCCGTGCACAGGACCTCGCCGTCACCGACCGCACGCATGTAGTTGATCTTGCATTCGATGGTCACGCTCTGCTGGTCGAAACCATGGCTGGCCGAGCAGGCCAGGCCCATGGCGATGTCCACCAGGCTGAAGATGGCCCCGCCGTGCAGCTTCTGGCCGCGGTTGCGCAGGTGCGGCTCAAGCGCCAGTGCCACCTCTGCAACGCCCGTGTCCAGGCGTTGCAGGCGGCAGCCCAGCAGCTGGCTGTAGGCGCTTTCAACGAGCTCTTTGGGGATCTCCATCACTTCTTTTTCAACTGCTTGGCGTTGGCAAAGAGCGCAGCCATGGCGTTGTTCGCCGGGGCGGCGCTAGCGGTTTCGCGCTGGCGTGGTGCCTGCTGCGGGCGGTTGCCGCCATTGCCACGGTTGCCACCACGGTTGCCTTCGACTTTTTCGCCCGGGGTATCGCTCATGCGCATGGACAGGCCGACACGCTTGCGCGGGATGTCCACTTCCATGACCTTGACCTTGACCACGTCGCCGGCCTTGACCGCTTCGCGCGGGTCCTTGACGAACTTCTCGGACAGCGCCGAGATGTGCACCAGGCCGTCCTGATGCACGCCGATGTCGACGAACGCGCCGAAGTTGGTGACGTTGGTGACCACGCCTTCGAGAATCATGCCGGGCTCCAGGTCCTTGAGGTCTTCGACGCCGTCCTGGAAGGTGGCGGTCTTGAACTCGGGGCGCGGGTCACGGCCGGGCTTGTCCAGTTCCTGGAGGATGTCGGTGACGGTGGGCAGGCCGAAGGTTTCGTCGGTGAACTGCTTGGGGTCCAGGCGCTTGAGGAAGCCGCTGTCGCCGATGAGCGAGCGGATGTCACGGCCGGTGTCGGCGGCGATGCGTTTCACCAGCGGGTAGGCCTCGGGGTGCACGGCGGAGGCATCCAGCGGGTTGTCGCCGTTCATTACGCGCAGGAAGCCTGCGGCCTGCTCGAAGGTTTTCTCACCCAGGCGGCTGACCTTCTTGAGTGCGGCACGGGTGGCGAACGGGCCATTGGCGTCGCGGTGCGCGACGATGTTCTGCGCCAGGGTGGCGTTGAGGCCGGAGATGCGGGTCAGCAGCGCGACCGAAGCGGTGTTGACGTCCACGCCCACGGCGTTCACACAGTCCTCGACCACCGCGTCCAGGCCGCGGGCCAGCTTCACCTGGGACACATCGTGCTGGTACTGGCCGACACCGATGGATTTGGGGTCGATCTTCACCAGTTCGGCCAGCGGGTCCTGCAGGCGGCGGGCAATCGACACGGCGCCACGGATCGACACGTCCAGGTCAGGGAATTCACGGGCAGCCAGCTCCGATGCGGAGTACACCGACGCACCGGCTTCGGAGACCATGATCTTGGTGATCTTCAGCGCCGGGTATTTTTTAACCAGCTCGGCGATCAGCTTGTCGCTCTCGCGGCTGGCGGTGCCGTTGCCAATGGCGATCAGCTCCACCGAGTGTTTGGCGCACAGTGCGGCCAGTACCGATATCGTGCGGTCCCAGTCGTTGCGCGGTGCGTGCGGATAGACCGTGGCGGTGTCCAGCAGCTTGCCGGTGGCATCGACCACCGCGACCTTGCAGCCGGTACGCAGGCCTGGGTCGAAGCCCAGGGTAGCGCGCGGGCCGGCCGGGGCGGCCAGCAGCAGGTCGTGCAGGTTGTGGGCGAAGACGTTGATCGCCTCGCTTTCGGCGTTGTCGCGCAACTCGCCGAACAGGTCGGTTTCCAGGTGGGTGTACAGCTTGACCTTCCAGGTCCAGCGCACCACCTCGCCCAGCCACTTGTCAGCCGGGCGGTTGCGGTTTTCCACGCCGAAGTGGCTGCCGATCATCATTTCGCACGGGTGCAGGGTGCCCGGCAGCTCTTCGCCAACCTTCAGCGACGCGCTCAGTACGCCTTCGTTGCGGCCGCGGAAAATGGCCAGTGCGCGGTGCGACGGGCAAGTGCGCAGCAGTTCGTCATGGGCGAAATAATCGCGGAACTTGGCGCCTTCCTCTTCCTTGCCAGCCACCACGCGGGCGCTGAGCACCGCTTCCTGCTTGAGGAAGTTGCGCAGCTTGTCGAGCAGGGCAGCGTCTTCGGCGAAACGCTCCATGAGGATGTACTTGGCGCCCTCGAGGGCGGCCTTGACGTCGGCGACACCTTTGTCGGCATCGACGAAGCGCGCGGCTTCGCTTTCCGGCGCCAGTTGCGGGTCGTTGAACAGACCGTCGGCCAGCTCGCCCAGGCCGGCTTCCAGGGCGATCTGGCCCTTGGTGCGGCGCTTTTGCTTGTACGGCAGGTAAAGGTCTTCGAGGCGGGTCTTGGTGTCGGCCAGCTTGATCTCGCGGGCCAGCTCAGGGGTCAGCTTGCCCTGTTCCTCGATGCTGGACAGGATGCTCGCACGGCGCTCGTCCAGCTCGCGCAGGTAGCGCAGGCGCTCTTCCAGGTGGCGCAACTGGGTGTCGTCCAGGCTACCGGTCACTTCCTTGCGGTAACGGGCGATGAAGGGCACGGTAGAGCCTTCGTCCAACAGGCCCACGGCCGCCTCGACCTGCTGAGGGCGTACGCCCAGTTCCTCGGCGATACGGCTGTTGATGCTGTCCATGTAAACCACCTGACAATTGTGAATACGGGGGCTGCGAGGCGCTTGTTCCGCCCGGCGGCACTGGAGAAAGCCGCGCATTATACCCATCGCAGACGGCTTGCGGTGATGGCGCCAGGCCAGTCGCAGAGGCCGGGAAGTGGCGCCGGGGGAAAAATCTGCTAACAATGCTCACGGCACGCGTGGCAATGGCTACGCCATAATGCGCGGCGATCTCAGAGGAGTTATTCATGACCGGCACCGCAAACAACGCTGAAGGTGACAAGATTCTCATCGTCGACGACGATCCGGGGCTCAGCAGCCTGCTGGAACGTTTCTTCACCAGCAAGGGCTACCGTGCCCGCGCGGTGCCCAACACCGAACAGATGGACCGCCTGCTGCAGCGCGAGGTATTCAACCTGGTGGTGCTCGACCTGATGCTGCCGGGCGAGGATGGCTTGTCCGCGTGCAAGCGCCTGCGCCAGTCGAACAACCAGATCCCGATCATCATGCTCACCGCCAAGGGTGACGAACTCAGCCGCATCAAGGGGCTTGAACTGGGCGCTGACGATTACCTGGGCAAGCCGTTCAACCCGGACGAGCTGATGGCGCGGGTCAAGGCCGTGCTGCGCCGTCAGGCACCGACGGTACCGGGCGCTCCGGGCAGCGAGGACGAGTCGGTCACTTTCGGCGATTACGAGCTGTCGCTGGCCACCCGTGAACTCAAGCGTGGCGAAGAAGTGCACATGCTCACCACCGGTGAATTCGCCGTGCTCAAGGCCCTGGTCATGCACGCCCGTGAGCCGTTGACCCGCGACAAGCTGATGAACCTGGCCCGTGGCCGTGAGTGGGATGCCCTGGAGCGCTCGATCGACGTACAGATTTCGCGCCTGCGCCGCATGATCGAACCGGACCCTTCCAAACCGCGGTATATCCAGACTGTGTGGGGCGTAGGTTACGTCTTCGTACCGGACGGAAACGCTGGCAAATGAAGCCTGGCCTTCGATGAAAACTCCGGTCTGGTTCCCGCAAAGCTTCTTCGCCCGCACCCTGTGGCTGGTGCTGATCGTTGTCCTGTTCTCCAAGGCGCTGACCCTGGTCTACCTGCTGATGAACGAGGATGTGCTGGTCGATCGGCAGTACAGCCATGGTGTGGCGCTGACGCTGCGCGCCTATTGGGCGGCCGATGAAGAAAACCGCGACAAGATTGCCGAAGCCGCAGGCCTGATCCGGGTGACCGGCTCCGGCGTGCCGGAGGGCGAGCAGCACTGGCCCTACAGCGAAATCTATCAACGGCAGATGCAGGCCGAACTGGGCGAAGACACCGAAGTGCGCTTGCGCATCCACGCACCGCCTGCGTTGTGGGTCAACGCGCCAAGCCTCGGCCCGGGCTGGCTGAAAGTGCCGCTTTATCCGCACCCGTTGCGTGGCCAGAAGATCTGGAACGTACTTGGCTGGTTCCTGGCCATCGGCTTGTTGTCCACCGCTTCGGCGTGGATCTTCGTGCGCCAGCTCAACCAGCCGCTCAAGCGCCTGGTGTTCGCTGCCCGTCAGTTGGGCCAGGGCCGCAGTGTACGTCTGCCGATCAGTGATACGCCGAGCGAAATGACCGAGGTGTATCGCGCGTTCAACCAGATGGCCGAGGATGTCGAGCAGGCCGGGCGTGAGCGCGAGCTGATGCTGGCGGGTGTGTCCCACGATTTGCGCACGCCACTGACGCGCCTGCGTCTGTCGCTGTCCTTGCTGAACAGCGACAACGAACTGAGCGACGACATGGTCCGCGACATCGAGGACATGGACGCGATTCTTGACCAGTTCCTGGCCTTCATTCGCGATGGCCGCGACGAGCCGCTGGAGGAGGTCGACCTGGCCGACCTGGTGCGCGAAGTGGTGGCGCCCTACAACCAGCCGCAAGAGCGTGTGCGCTTGTGCCTGGAGCCTATTCCGCCATTCCCGCTGCGCAGGGTTTCCCTCAAGCGCATGCTGGGCAACCTGATCGGTAATGCGCTGCATCACGCGGGCAAGGGGGTCGAGGTGGCCGCCTATGTGTCGGGCGACGAGAGCGCGCCTTATGTGGTGCTGAGCGTGCTGGACCGGGGGGCAGGGATCGATGAGTCGGAGCTGGAAACCATCTTCAACCCGTTCATTCGTGGGGACCGTGCGCGGGGTGGCAAGGGCACCGGGTTGGGGCTGGCGATCGTCAAGCGGATCGCCGCCCAGCATGGCGGTAATGTCGAGTTGCGCAACCGTTCTGGGGGCGGGATCGAGGCGCGGGTAAGGTTGCCGTTGGGGCTTTTGCTACCGCGTAACGCGGTTTGAGCCTTCGCTGTCAGTGATGGCCCTATCGCCGGCAAGCCGGCTCCCACAGGTACATCACTGAGCCGCAGAGCAGTGGGAGCCGGCTTGCCGGCGATGGGGCTGCACGGCAGCCCCAAAACCTCAGCCTTTGCCCTTGGTCCGGGTCTGATTCGGCCCGCCATTTTTCTCCAGATGCTCGATGATCATCCCGGCCACGTTCTTGCCGGTTGTCACCTCGATACCTTCCAGGCCCGGTGAGGAGTTCACCTCCATCACCAGCGGCCCGTGGTTGGAGCGCAGAATATCCACCCCTGCCACGCTCAGGCCCATCACCTTGGCCGCACGAATGGCGGTTATCCGCTCTTCAGGCGTGATCTTGATCAGGCTGGCCACACCGCCGCGATGCAGGTTGGAGCGAAACTCGCCTGGCTTGGCCTGGCGCTTCATCGAAGCAATCACCTTGTCGCCCACCACGAAGCAGCGGATATCGGCACCGCCGGCCTCCTTGATGTATTCCTGAACCATGATGTTCTGTTTCAGGCCCATGAACGCTTCGATCACCGACTCGGCCGCTTGGGTTGTCTCGCACAACACCACGCCGATCCCTTGCGTGCCTTCCAGCACCTTGATGACCAGCGGGGCGCCATTGACCATCTGGATCAGGTCGGGGATGTCGTCCGGCGAGTGGGCGAACCCGGTAATGGGCAGGCCGATGCCGCGCCGGGACAACAACTGCAACGAACGCAGCTTGTCACGCGAGCGGGCGATGGCCACCGACTCGTTGAGCGGGTAAACGCCCATCATCTCGAACTGGCGCAGCACTGCGCAGCCGTAGAACGTCACTGACGCGCCGATGCGCGGGATCACTGCATCGAAACCCTCCAGCGGCTTGCCGCGGTAATGGATCTGCGGCTTGTGGCTGGCGATGTTCATGTAGGCCCGCAGGGTATCGATCACCACCATTTCATGGCCACGCTGAGTGCCGGCTTCGACCAGCCGGCGGGTGGAATACAGACGCGGATTGCGCGACAGCACAGCGATCTTCATGCAGCACCTGTGACAGGAGATAGGGTGGCCGGGTAGGCCGGTTTGTCTTGCACGTACTTGAGCCCGGGGTTGACCACCAGCTGGCCGTGAATGAGTGCCTTGGAGCCGAGCAGCAGGCGATAGCGCATGTTCTTGCGGCAGGCCAGGGTGAACTCTACTTCCCAGACGCCATCGCCCAACGCCAACGAGGTGCGGATCACGTAACGGGTCTGGGCATGGCCGTTGGAGCTCTTGATGGTCTTCATGGTGACCAGCGGGGCTTCGCAGCGGCGGTGGCGCAATTGCACGATCGAACCCAGGTGGGCCGTAAAACGCACCCATGGCTGGCCGTCGCGCTCGAAGGGCTCCACCTCGGTGGCATGCAGGCTGGAGGTGCTGGCACCGGTATCGATCTTGGCGCGCAGGCCCGCCACACCGAGGTCGGGCAAGGCGACCCACTCGCGCAGGCCGATTACAGTCAGATGGTCAAATGTCTTCACGAAGCACACCCTGCGAATGAGGTGGTGAACTGTAAGCACGGCGGGGACTTTTTGCATCCGTCAGTTACGGTAGTACAGTTCGATGAAAGACAGAATTCGAGGCAACGGGATGGCACACAAAGCGGAAGAAGACGACAAGGTACGCCTGGACAAATGGTTGTGGGCGGCGCGGTTCTACAAGACCCGGGCGCTGGCCAAGGCCGCCATCGAAAGTGGCAAGGTGCATTGCCGGGGCGAGCGCTGCAAGCCCGGCAAGGAGCCGCGAGTGGGTGACGAGTTCGTGCTGCGTACCGGTTTCGACGAGCGTACCGTGGTGGTCAAGGCGCTGTCGGTGGTACGCCGGGGCGCGCCTGAAGCGCAGGCCCTGTATGCAGAAACCGAGGAGAGTGTGCGCCGCCGCGAGCAGGCAGCCGAGCTGCGCAAGGCCGGGGCGATGGGCGTGACCACCGACGGCCGGCCGAACAAGAAGCAGCGGCGGCAGATTCACCAGCTGCACGGCAATTTTGACTGAATGGGGCTGGGCAGCCGCCCCAGCCGTCTAGCGGACCACCGCCAGGCGCCCGACCAGCGGTAGCCTGGCAGCGAGGGCAAACAAAGGCGCCGTCCACCGCATCAGCAACGCGCTAGCTTTGGCCGCCAGTGGCGTATGGCAGCTCCAGCCCAACGCCAGCACCGCCATCAGCAAGCCACCGATGTAGTCATCCTGCCCCCAGTGCGCGCCTGCAACGAGGCGCGGCAGCATGAACAGCAACGCCAGGCCCCAGATCACGAGGTGCTGGGCCAGGCGCCGGCTGAACAGGCTCATGAACAAGGCCCAGATCAGCAATACCGAGGCGTGGTCGCCCGGGAAGCTGTTGCTGGAACGGTCTTTCAGCTCCCATGCCTTTTCAAGGTTCGGGTAGTAGTCGCTCAGGTGCACAGCGTTGGTGAATAGCATTGATGGGCTGTCATGCTGCCAGCCCATTGCATCCACCCACTTGGAAAACAGCGCGCGAATCACCACTAAGAGGATCAGCGTAACCAGAAAGCCGAAGAAGGCTTCACGCACCTGGCTGGCTTTGAATACCCAGTCACCGCGAATCAGCACGGCCAGAAGGACCAGGCCCACGACGATGTCGAAGGGGCGCAGGCTGCCGACGGTCCAGATATAGCGCCAGGTGGTGTTGTCGGCCAGCGGTGCATTGAGGCTGTGGAACAGCCATTCGTCGAAAGTCAGGCACAGGATCTGGCCAAACGGCCACAACCAGAAACACAGTAGAGCGATGGGCAGCACGGTGCAGGCTGCCAAGGGGCCCCAAGACCACCTTGCTTTTAACAGTGGTCGATTGTCCATAAAATACCTCTATTGCAAACAGGAATCGGAGCGCCTTGTGAGCGCTCTGTCACGGGATCTCGCAAGTGTTCGACATTCCGTGTAACCATTTTGTCATCATTTTTAGATAGCCAAAACCTATGAGCGATTTGCCGGATACCGATTTCACCCAACGTTTCATCTTCGACGACCGCGATATTCGCGGCGAGTGGGTGGCACTCGATGACAGCTACGCCGCGGTGTTGGCTCGTCATGCATACCCACAGCCCGTTGCCACTCTGCTCGGTGAACTGATGGCCGCTACCTCGCTGTTGGTGGGCGCGCTGAAGTTCGACGGCCTGCTGATCCTGCAGGCGCGTTCTGCTGGCCCCATCCCCCTGCTGATGGTGGAGTGCTCGGGCGAGCGCGACATCCGCGGCATGGCGCGTTACGAAGCGGACCAGATAGCAGCCGACGCGACGCTGGCGCAGCTGATGCCCGACGGTCATCTGACCCTGACCATCGACCCGGTCAAAGGCCAGCGCTACCAGGGTACCGTCGAGCTCGACGGCAAAAACCTGTCCGAGTGCTTCACCAACTACTTCGTGCAGTCGCAGCAGCTCAACACGCGCTTCTGGCTCAACGCCGAAGGCGGCAAGGCTCGCGGCCTGTTGCTGCAGCAGTTGCCGGTGGATCGCCAGCGTGATGAAGAAGAGCGCGAGGACAGCTGGCAGCACGTGATTGCCCTGGCCAACACCCTCAAGCCGCAGGAGTGGGCCGAGGCCAACGAAACCTTGCTGCACCGCCTCTATCATGAAGACGCCGTACGCCTGTTCGATATCCAGCCGCTGCGCTTCAAATGCAGCTGCTCGCGCGAACGTTCCGGCAATGCGCTGGTCAGTCTTGGCGAGCATGATGCCAAGCAGCTGGTCGAGGAGTGCGGGGGCAAGGTCGAGATCGATTGCCAGTTCTGCAACGAGCGTTATTTCTTCGATGCCAGCGATGTGGCACAACTGTTTGCCGGTGGTGGCACTGACACGGCGTCAGAAACTCGCCACTGAAACGTTTAATTTCAGGGAAATCTCCTGTCGAATTGCGCAAAAGGGCAGTTACGACAGGAGGGGCCTACTTTTTTTGGGCGTTTCTGGCATAATCCGGCCACTTTTTTCGCTGTAGTAGTTTTTTACAGACAACTACAAAACGTTTGGAGCACTCGGCCTCGGGCCGGATGGGGTATCTCATGACGCAAGCCAACAACACCGTGTACACCGACCTGAGCGTCGATGAGCTGGTAAAAGAAGCGCTGCAACGCGGTGAAGGCGTGCTAGCCGATACCGGCGCACTGGTCGTCGAGACCGGGCACCGTACTGGCCGTTCGCCGGCTGACCGTTTCATCGTCGAAGAACCTTCCACCCAGGACGCCATCGCCTGGGGCCCGATCAATCGCAAGTTCCCGGCCGACAAGTTCGATGCCCTGTGGGACCGCGTCGAGGCGTTCAACAACGCCCAGGATCACTTCGTTTCCTACGTTCACGTAGGGGCTGCCGCCGAGCACTACCTGCCGGTGAAGATGACCACCCAGACCGCCTGGCAGAACCTGTTCGGCCGTTGCCTGTTCATCAACCCTGAGCAGTTCAACCCGGCTGGCCGCGACCAGTGGCAGGTCCTCAACGTTGCCAACTTCGAGTGCGTGCCTGAGCGTGACGGCACCAACTCCGACGGTTGCGTCATCATCAACTTCGCCGCCAAGAAAGTGCTGATCGCGGGCATGCGTTATGCCGGCGAAATGAAGAAAGCCATGTTCTCGGTGCAGAACTTCCTGCTGCCGGCTGCCGACGTGCTGCCAATGCACTGTGCTGCCAACATCGGTGAAGAAGGCGACGTCACCCTGTTCTTCGGCCTGTCCGGCACCGGCAAGACCACCCTGTCGGCTGACGAAAGCCGTTACCTGATCGGTGACGACGAGCACGGTTGGGGCGAAGGCGTTGTCTTCAACATGGAAGGCGGCTGCTATGCCAAGTGCATCGACCTGTCCGAGAAGAACGAGCCGGTCATCTGGAAAGCCATCAAGCATGGCGCCGTGCTGGAAAACGTCGTCCTGGACGGCAACAAGCACGCCGACTATGCCGATGTCAGCCTGACCCAGAACAGCCGCGCCGCCTACCCGCTGGAGCACGTCGCCAAGCGCGCCGAAGCCAACCTGGGTGGCGAGCCTAACGCAGTCATCTTCCTGACCTGCGACCTGACCGGTGTTCTGCCTCCGGTTTCGATCCTGAACAACGAGCAGGCGGCCTACCACTTCCTGTCCGGCTACACCGCGCTGGTCGGTTCCACCGAAATGGGTTCGGGCGGCGGCATCAAGTCGACCTTCTCCACCTGCTTCGGCGCACCGTTCTTCCCGCGCCCGGCTGGCGAATACGCCGAGCTGCTGATCAAGCGTATCAACGCCTTCGGCTCCAAGGTCTACCTGGTCAACACTGGCTGGACCGGTGGTGGCTATGGCGTCGGCAAGCGCTTCAGCATCCCGACCACCCGTGGCGTGATTGCTGCCATCCAGAGCGGCGCTCTGGTCGGTACCGAGACCGAGCACCTGGACATCATCAACCTGGACGTGCCGAAGGCCGTTCCGGGCGTCGAGACCGAGCTGCTCAACCCGCGCAACACCTGGGCTGACAAAGCTGCCTACGACGAAGCTGCAAAAGGCCTGGCCAAGCTGTTCACTGAAAACTTCAAGAAGTTCGAAGTGTCCGACGCCATCAAGGCTGCTGGCCCACAGCTGTAAGCTGTCGCCGGTTGCAACGAGAAAGCCGCCCCCAAGGGCGGCTTTTGTGTTTCAGGGCCATTGCTGCCTTGCATGCAGGATGCGGATGATTTCCACGGCTTCCCTTGTAATCCGATAGACCATCACGTAGTTGGGGTGGATGATGATTTCCCGGGTCCCCGGATAGCGCCCGGGTTTGTACATGGAAGGAGTCTGCGCAGCGAGCCTGGCTTTTTCGGCAAATTTTTCGTCTAGTGAAATGGCGGCAGCGGGATTGTCCTGGGCTATATGGTCCATAATGCGAAAGCGATCATTGCGGGCCATCTCACGCCAAGCCAGGCGCATCAGCGGACTCTGGCTTTGAGTTCGCTGCGGCGAGCCGCGAACAGCAGCTCTGCTTCTTCATCCTCCATCGCGGGCGACGAATCGTTCAGGCTTGCTTCGACTTGCTCTGCGAACCACGCCTCGTAAGCGGCTGCTTCATGAGCCCGCTTCAACGCTTGAGCGCGATCAGGACGTTGGTAAGTGCTCATCAGGCCAGGATCAAAGGCTGAGGTGTCCACCTCGAAATGGTCGATGCCCATCTCACGCAGGTAGATGACCAAGGTTTCAAACTTTTTGAAAAGCCTTACGTTGCCGCTACGTTGGGCAATCAGCAGGTGCTCTTGCTGATTGATATCGACCTGGATGGCCCAGCCACCCGGTTGGCCGACGATGTGCGTAGCGTTGATTCGGCCCGATTCCACCAGTCGGCTCAAGTTGGCATGATCTAATTGATGAGTTGGCATCGGTGTCTTTCTCAGTTTCATCAGATACACCATGGTATGCAATCTATAGTTGATTGCGACTATAGTCCTTCCTGTCTTGGTGTGGGAAGCTTCCTCACGGTGTAACCAATTGTGGATATCTCATGACCGAATCCCCTCAGCGCAGCGCGTTCTCCCACTTCCACCCCATCCTCACCCGCCCCCAGGACAACGACCATAACGGCCACATTGCCGGTGCCACGGTGCATGGTTTCTTCGAAACCGCCATCCAGGCCTTTCTGGTCGAGCAAGCTGAATTCGACCTGCGTGAAGGTGAGCTGGCGGCGTTCGTGGTCAGTTCGGCGGCAGACTTTTTCGCGCTGCCGGGCTTTCCGGACGTGCTAGAGGTGGGTTTGGGCGTCACTCGCCTTGCAGGCAGCACGGTGGAGTACCGGCTGGCGCTGTATCGCCCGGGGGAGGCCGATGCTTGTGCGGCAGGGACCGTGGTGCAGGTGTTCATCGAGCGCGCCAGCGGCCGGCCGGTACCGCTGCCGGAGGCGCTGCAAGTCATTTTGTCGGGCCTGCAGCTCGGTCCGCAGGCATGAAAAAGCCCCGCGGGTGAGGGCGGGGCTTTTGCTGCCTGAGGATGGTCTCAGGTATCAGTCGCGCCAGTGGCGCTTGTGCTTGCGGTGGCCGTAGTGGCGGCCACGGTCGTAATGACGGCGGTCGTCGTAGCCGCGACGGTAGCGGCGGTCGTCGTGACGGTCGTCATCATCGGCCTTGTTGCCCAGGTAGTTACCGAGCGCGCCACCGGCGCCGCCGCCTGCGGCTGCACCAATGTAGCTGCCGGTGGTACCACCCACCGAGCGACCGACCACGTTACCGCCTGCAGCGCCCAGTGCGCCGCCGATAGCGGCCTCACCACGCTGGCGCTTGTCGGCACCCAGGGCACCGCCGGCCGCACCGCCCAGGCCGGCACCAATGGCGCCGCCAGTGCTACCACCGATGGAGTTGCCCACTACGGAGCCGAGTACCCCACCCAATGCGCCGCCAATGCCGGCCTCGGTATTGCCACCGGCCATGGCAACGCCGCTGAGCAAGCTGAAAGACAACAACAGAATCGAGGAGTACTTCTTCATCAAGAGAGCCTCATAAGGATGACGAGGGCGAATTTGCAGTTCCTTGAGGCGGCTGGCAACGAAAATCCGACGAGTAGCACGAGTTGTACACAATTCTCTAAGTTACTGTTTTATCGATGAAACTTTATCGATTTTCGTGTGTCTGAGGTAATTGTGACAAAGCCCTGAACCCCTGTGGAACAGGGCTTTTTTCGTTTTTACCCGTACGGTTCGATTACACGATTCGCCCGTCGTCGCGCGCCCGCTCCAACTTGATGGCGACGAACTTGGAGGTTGGTGTATGGCTGCCCTCACCGATGCTTTCCAACGGGATCAGCGGATTCACTTCCGGGTAGTACGCCGCCGCCTGCCCAGCCGGGATATCGAAAGCCAGCAGGGTGAAGCCCTGTACACGGCGCACATGCGAATCGCCCCACAACGAGACGATGTCGACCTTCTGCCCCGGCTGGAAGCCCAGGCGGATGATGTCGGCCTCGTTGACGAACAGCACGTCACGCTGGCCGCGCACGCCACGGTAGCGGTCGTCCAGGCCATAGATGGTGGTGTTGTACTGATCGTGCGAGCGCATGGACTGCATGATCAGGTCCGGTACCTGGCCGCTGGCGCGTACCCGCTCGTCGAGCAGGGTGTCCGGCAGCAGGTTGGCCTTGAAGTTGGCGCGGCCGTTGGTGGTCTTCCACTGGCGGCTGGCTGCACTGTTGCCCAGGTAGAAGCCGCCTGGGTGGCTCAGGCGCTGGTTGAAGTCGGCAAAGCCTGCAATGGTGTCGCCGATCAAGTCCCGGATACGGTTGTAGTCGGCCACAAGCCAGTGCCAGTCGACCGGGTTTTTGCCAAGTGTGGCAGCGGCGATGCCGGCAACCACTGCCGGCTCCGAGCGCATGTGGGTCGATAGCGGCTTGAGCTGGCCGTTGGAGGCATGGACCATGCTGAAAGAGTCTTCAACGGTGACCGCCTGCGGCCCGTCGGCCTGCAGGTCGATATCGGTGCGGCCCAGGCACGGCAGGATCAGCGCCTGTTTGCCGTGGATCAGGTGGCTGCGGTTGAGCTTGGTGCTGATGTGCACGGTCAGCGCGCAGTTGCGCAGGGCCTGGGCGGTACGCTCGGTATCCGGGGTGGCCTGGGCGAAGTTGCCACCCAGCCCGATGAACACCTTGGCGCGGCCGTCGAGCATGGCGTGGATCGCTTCGACGGTATTGTGGCCATTGTGCCGCGGTACCGGGAAATTGAAGCGTTTTTCGATGGCATCGAGCAGCGCCACCGGCGGGCGTTCATTGATACCTATTGTGCGGTCGCCCTGCACGTTGCTGTGGCCGCGTACCGGGCACAGCCCTGCGCCAGGCACACCGATGTTGCCGCGCAGCATCTGCAGGTTGACGATTTCCTGGATGGTGGGCACCGAGTGGCGGTGTTGGGTAATGCCCATCGCCCAGCACATGATCACCCGTTTGCCGCGGCAGTACATGCGTGCAGCCAGCTCGATGTCTGCGAGCTCAAGGCCCGACTGCTCCTGAATGTGCGCCCACGAGGTGGCGTCCACTGCAGCCAGGTACTGATCGACACCGTGACCATGCTCGGCGATGAATACGTGATCGAATACCGCCGGCTCGCCTTTGGCCTGCGCCTCACGCTCCCACTGCAGCAGGAACTTGGCCATGCCACGCAGCAGCGCCATGTCGCCGCCCAGGGCCGGGCGGAAGAACGCCGTGTTGGTCGGCCGGTCGCTGTTGGTCAGCATTTCCAGCGGGTTCTGCGGGTGCTGGAAGCGCTCCAGGCCACGCTCCTTGAGCGGGTTGATACACACCACCTGGGCGCCACGCTTCACGGCATCGCGCAGCGGGTCGAGCATGCGCGGGTGGTTGGTGCCGGGGTTCTGGCCCCAGACGAAGATCGCATCGGCGTGTTCGAAATCATCGAAGGTGACAGTGCCCTTGCCCACACCGATGCTTTGCCCCAAGGCTACCCCGCTGGCCTCGTGGCACATGTTCGAGCAGTCGGGGAAGTTGTTGGTGCCGTATGCACGCACGAACAGCTGGTACAGGAACGCCGCTTCGTTGCTGGCCCGCCCGGAGGTATAGAACTCGGCCTGATCGGGGCTTGCCAGGTTGTTCAGCTCACGGGCGATCAGGGCAAAGGCTGCATCCCAGGCGATCGGCTGATAGCGGTCGCTGGCCGGGTCGTAGACCATCGGTTCGGTCAGGCGGCCTTGGTATTCCAGCCAGTAGTCGCTCTGCTCAAGCAGCGCGCTGACGCTGTAGCGGGCGAAGAAGGCCGCATCGACTCGGCGCTTGGTGGCTTCCCAGTTGACTGCCTTGGCGCCGTTCTCGCAAAACTTGACCATGCCGCTTTCGGGCGAGTCGCCCCAGGCGCAACCGGGGCAGTCGAAGCCGCCATTCTGGTTGGTCTTGAGCAGGGCGCGAAGGTTCTTCAGCGCATTGTCGCTGCCGACCCAGGCCTTGGCCACGCTGCGCAAGGCGCCCCAGCCACCGGCGGGGCCGTGGTAGGGCTTGTAGCGTGGAGGGGAGGCTGGGGCGTTGTCTGGAAGAGGCTGGTACGAGGTCACGGCTATTACGACTCCGCCGCTGGGCTATAGACCCGCGGTGCACTGTGTTTGGGCAGATGAATGAGGTTGAGGTTGTGCTTGCGCGCCCATTGCAGGGCAAGGCCGGTAGGGGCCGAGAGGCTGACCAGCGTCTGGATGCCGGCCCGCAGGACTTTCTGGATCAGTTCCAGGCTGCAGCGGCTGGTGACGATCGCCAGGCCACCTTCGGTGGCGACGCCCTGGCGCAGCAGGGCGCCGATCAGCTTGTCCAGGGCGTTGTGGCGGCCAATGTCTTCGCGGCCGAGCAGCAGTTCGCCCTGGGCGTTCATGAACAATGCCGCATGCACGGCGCCACAGTGCTGGCCCAGCGGCTGGAAGGCATCGATGCGCTCACGCAGGCCCACCAGCCACTGCGCCGGTGGCAATGGCGCGCCAGGCAGCTCGGCCAGCTCCGGCAGCGCCTGCTCCAGGGCTTCGACGCCACACAGGCCGCAACCGCTGGTGCCGGCCAGTTGGCGGCGCTGGTTTTTCAGGTTCCAGAATGCGCGGCTGGAAATCTCCAGGTCGGCGTACAACGCCGAGCCGCTGCCGGAAAGCTTCAGGTCGTAGATGTCTGCGGTGCCCTCGACAATGCCGCTGCCAACGCTGAAGCCGACCGCAAAGTCTTCAAGGTCGGTGGGGCTGACCAGCATCACGGCCTGGTTGAGGCCGTTGTAGACGATGGCCAGGGCGACTTCTTCGGCCAGCGGCGTGCTGGCACGCGCAGCGTCGTCGAGCTGGACGTAATCGTAGGTGTTGCTGGCGGCAGGCAAGGCCAGAGGCGTCGAGGCCGCGCAGACCGGAGGTTTGCTGTTCATCGGGGCTGGTTGTTCATCGGCGCTGACTACCGGCGGCTTTTTGATAGCACCAGCCTAGGCCTGCGGGCCGGTCACGTCTAATCGCTAGGGTCTATGCCTTGATAGACCGCGTCGATTGGTCGCAGTGGGGCGGGGGAGGAAATCCTGGCCTAGACTCGTGTTTCCGAGGTTATCGTCAACATGGAGAACGCAATGAGCCTTTTCAGTTTCGTGAAGGAAGCCGGCGAGAAGTTGATCGACCTGCTGACCCCAGGCAATGCCAATGCCGAGGAGCAGTTGAAGAAACACGTGGAGAGCGTCGGCCTGGGCAACCCGAACATCACCGCTACGGTAGAGGGTGACAAGATCACCCTCAAGGGCGAGGTGGCCAGCCAGGAGGAGAAGGAGAAAATCATCCTCGCGGCCGGCAACATAAGTGGTGTGGCCAGCGTTGATGATCAGATCACTGTAACTGGGCCGGTCGTTCAGGCTGCGCGGTTCGTAACCGTGAAAAAGGGTGACACGCTGTCAGCCATTGCCGTGGTCGTGTATGGCAACGCCGGCCAGTACAACAAGATCTTCGAAGCCAACAAGCCGATGCTCAAGCACCCGGACAAGATCTATCCGGGGCAGGTGCTGCGGATTCCGGACTGACAGATCTCTATCGTCTGCTCCGGCCAATCGCCGGCAAGCCGGCCACAGGACAAGCACCGCTCTGAATAGGTGTGGAGTACCTGTGGCCGGCTTGCCGGCGATCTGGCCTTAAAGACCTACCAGCAACTCCCGGTAATCCTCGACTGCCGCAAACTCCTGGGTATCGCGCGGCGCCGCCTGGCTATCGGGCTGGCGCACGGCCAGCAAATGCCCCACGCCAAACCGCTGGGCACTGCGCAGAATGGCCAAGGTGTCGTCGATGAACAGGCTGCGCCCAGGCTCGAACCCGATATCGGCCTGCAACGCATCCCAGAACTGCGGGCTTTCTTTCGGATAGCCGTAATCATGCGAACTGATCAGCCGCTCGAAATACGGCGCCAGTTCCACCCGCTCCAGCTTCAACGACAGCGAATCGCGGTGCGCATTGGTGATCATGACCACGCGCTTGCCGGCCTGGCGGATCGCTGCCAGGAAGGTATCGGCGTCTGGGCGCAGGGCGATCAGGTCGGCGATCTCGCGCTTGAGTTCGCGGATCGGCAAGTTCAGCTCGCGGCTCCAGAAGTCCAGGCAGTACCAGTTGAGCGTGCCGGCATTGCGTTCGAACAGCGGCTGCAGCTCCATTTCGGCCATCGCCCGGCTTACGCCGTGCACCTGGGCGTAGCGCTGGGGCAGGTGCTCCAGCCAGAAGCGGTTGTCGTAGTGCAAATCGAGCAGCGTGCCGTCCATGTCCAGCAGGACAGTATCGATGGCAGACCAGGGAAGAACAGGCATGGGAAACTCTCGTTCAGTCGGCAAGCCACGGTATAGTAACCCGTTCACGCCAAGGAGCCGCCCCATGCGCCAGAAACCCACCGTTCTCAGCCGCGAGATCGTCGCCAGCAGCCGCTTGTTCCGCGTGGAGGCCGTGCAGTTGCGTTTCAGCAACGGCAACGAGCGCACCTACGAGCGCCTGGTCGGGCGCGGCAATGGATACGGCGCCGTCATGATCGTGGCCATGCTCGATGCCGAACACGCGGTGTTGGTGGAGGAGTATTGCGGTGGCACAGATGAATACGAACTGTCCCTGCCCAAAGGCCTGATCGAACCGGGCGAGGATGTGCTGGCAGCGGCTGACCGGGAGCTCAAGGAAGAAGCCGGCTTTGGCGCGCGTCAGCTTGAACACCTGACCGAGCTGTCGCTGTCCCCCGGCTACATGAGCCAGAAGATCCAGGTGGTGCTGGCTACCGACCTTTACGAAGAGCGGCTGGAGGGCGACGAGCCGGAGCCGATGCGGGTCGACAAGGTCAACCTTCGCGAACTCTCGGCGCTGGCCATGCACCCCCAGTTCAGCGAGGGGCGGGCGCTGGCGGCGTTGTACCTGGCGCGTGACCTGCTGATTCAGCGGGGGCTGCTCGACGTATGAACGACCAGCAACTGATGCATGAAGTGGTGAAACTGGCCGCCCTGGCAGGGCAGGCGATCCTGCCGTTCTGGCGCGCCGACGTGGCGGTGACCAACAAGGCGGATGATTCGCCGGTGACCGCCGCCGACCTGGCCGCACACCGGGTTATCGCCGACGGCCTGCAGGCGCTGGCGCCGCAGATCCCTGTGCTGTCCGAGGAAGACTGCAATATTCCGTTGGCCGAGCGCCAGGGCTGGCAGCGCTGGTGGCTGGTCGACCCTTTGGACGGTACCAAGGAGTTCATCGCGGGTAGCGAAGAGTTCACCGTCAATATTGCGCTGATCGAAAACGGCGAAGTGGTGTTTGGCGTGGTTTCGATGCCCACCAGCGGCCGCTGTTATTTCGGTGGCCAAGGCCTGGGTGCCTGGCGGACAGAGGCGGGCGGCGAGCCCCAGCCGGTCCAGGTCCGTAACGCGCCACCTGCCGATGGTCGTTTCACCGTGGTGGCCAGCCGTCGCCATTCCAGCCCACAGCAGGAAGCGTTGCTGTCTGGCCTTGGCGCTGCTGTCGGTGAGCTGGAGCTGGCCAATATCGGCAGCTCGCTCAAGTTCTGCCTGCTGGCCGAAGGCAGCGCCGACTGCTACCCGCGCCTGGCGCCGACCTCGCAGTGGGACACCGCTGCGGCGCAAGGTGTGCTGGAAGGGGCAGGCGGCGAAGTGATCGGCGTGGATGGCCAGCCGTTCCGCTACCCGCCACGCGAATCCCTGCTCAACCCCTTCTTCCTGGCCCTTCCCGCGGCTGCCAGCTGGCGTCAGGCGCTGATCCAGCTCGCCTCAGCGATGTAACACATACTGCCCGCTGAACCTCACGGCGGGCTCGTCGCTGCCAGCATTGCAAACCGTGGTGTCCAGCGTCAGCCGCGCACGACCACGGCGCTGATACATCGCAACGAAGCGCTCCCAGGTTTTTTCGTCCGGTGCGGCGCAGCGCGCCACTGCCGTGCCGGTGACCGGCAGCGGGTAGCTGATCTGCCCTTCCTGAATGACGATATGCCCGTCGTCGATGCCCAGCTCGCGCAGGCGCAGGTGCAACCAGCCCCAGCCCACCAGCACGGCGGCGCAGTACAGGCTGCCGCCGAACATGGTGCTTTTGTGGTTGACGTTGGCGGCCAGCGGCAGCTGCAGGCGCAGGCTCTGCCCTTGCCAATCGATGACCTGCAGGCCCATTTCACGGGTCAGGGGAATGTCGCTGTGCAGGACATCCTGCAAGTACTGGCTGTCGCTGTTCATGGGCGGTTGTCCTCGTGGTCGTCAGGCCCGCTGTGGCCACCGTCAAAACTGAGGCCGTGCTTGCGCAGCTTGTCATGCAAGGTTTTGCGCGGGATACCGAGTGCCTCTGCCAGGCTGCGCATGGAGCTGTGCGGCTGGCCCAGTTCGGCGGCAATCAACGAACGCTCGAACTGCTCGACCTGTTCGCTGAGGTTGCCCAGCTGAAGCGGGGCTGTGGGCGCTGCGGCAGCGGGCGCCTGGTTATCGAGCGCCAGCTCCAGGCCAAGGGCGAAACGCTCGGCGGCGTTTTGCAGTTCGCGCACATTGCCTGGCCAGGCATGGCGCAGCAGCATGGCCCGGTGCGCTGGCTGCAGGGTTTGCGGTGGCAGGCCGTGGCGTTGGCTGGCGGTATCGGCGAAATGCTGGAACAGCACCAGGATGTCATCCCCTCGCTCGCGCAGCGGCGGGATGCGCAGCGGTGCCACGTTCAGGCGGTAGTAAAGGTCGGCACGGAAGCGGCCTTGGTCGGCGGACTGGCGCAGGTCTTCCTTGGTTGCGGCAATGATGCGGATGTCCAGCGGGATCAGCTGGTTGCCGCCCAGGCGCTCGACCACCCGTTCCTGCAGCAGGCGCAGCAACTTCACCTGCACGTCCAGGCTCATGCTTTCGATTTCGTCGAGGAACAGCGTGCCGCCATTGGCGAACTCGAACTTGCCGATGCGGCGCTTCTGCGCGCCGGTGAACGCGCCGGGCTCATGGCCGAACAGCTCGCTTTCGACCACCGACTCGGCCAAGGCGCCGGCATTGATGGCCACGAATGGCCCATCGCGGCGGCTGGACAGGTCGTGCAGGGCGCGGGCCACCACCTCCTTGCCAGCGCCGGTTTCGCCGAGGATGAGCACGTCGGCGCGGGTGCCGGCCAAGGCGCCGATCTGTTCGCGCAGGCGCTGCATGGCAGGTGAATGGCCGACCAGGCGGGTGGCCAGTTGCTGGCGGTCGCTCAAGGCCAGGCGCAGGCTGCGGTTGTCGAGCACCAGCCGGCGCAGGGCCAGGGCGCGGCGCACGCTGTCGAGCAGGGCTTCACTGGCAAAGGGCTTTTCAAGGAAGTCGTAGGCGCCAGCGCGCATGGCCTGCACCGCCAGGGGCACATCGCCGTGGCCGGTGATCAGCAGCACTGGCAGTTCGTTGTCACGCCCGTGCAATTGTTCGAGCAGTTGCAAGCCATCGATGCCGGGCATGCGGATGTCGCTGACCACCACGCCAGGCCAGTCGGGCTCCAGGCGCTCGGCCAGGCCTTGGGCGTCGGCCAGGGCAACCACCTTCAGCCCCGCCAGGTCGAGGGTTTGGCTCAAGGCCTGGCGCAGGTGTGGGTCGTCGTCGACCAGCAGCACCTGGGCTTGGCTGTCGATCTGTATCTCGGGGGTCATGCCGAGGGGTCCTCCGATGGTTGCAGGTTGGCGCCGGGCGCTGCCACGCGCATTTGCAGGGTGAGCAGGGCGCCGCCTTCCGGGTGGTTGGCCAGCAGCAGTTCACCGCCCAGGGCACGCATCAGGCTTTCGCAGATGGCCAGGCCCAAGCCCAGGCCCTGGGTGCGGGTCTTGGTGGTGAAGAACGGCTCCTTGGCGTGCTCGAGGGCCTGCCGGCTGAAGCCCGGGCCATTGTCGCGGATGAACAGGTAGACGTAGTCATCGCGCTTTTCGGCACTCAGCCACAGGCGGCGCGGGTTGGCTTTTTCAGTCAGGGCATCGAGGGCGTTGGCCAGCAGGTTGCCGAGCACCTGGCGCAGGCGTGTCTCCCCGGCCTGTACCCACAGGGTGGCATCGGGCAGGTCACGGATCAGCTCAACGGCCATCGCTCGGCGGCGTTTGGCCAGCAGCGCCAGGGCGTCGTCCAGCGCCGGCTGCAGGGCCACGCTTTCCGGTGCGTGGCGGTCCCGCCGGGCGAAGGCCCGCAGGTGAGCGATGATCGAGGCCATGCGCCCGGTCAGTTCGCCGATCAGCTTGAGGTTGCCGCGGGCATCTTCAGTGCGCTGGTGATCGAGCAGGATCTCGGCGTTTTCCGCGTAACTGCGGATGGCTGCCAAGGGCTGGTTGAGTTCGTGGCTGATGCTCGCCGACATGGTGCCGAGCACCGACAGCTTGCCCGCCTGCACAAGCTCGTCCTGGGCGCGCACCAGCTCCTGCTGGGCATTCTCGCGCTCCAGTACCGCGCTTTTCAGGCGGTTGTTGAGGCCTTCGAGGTCGGCGGTGCGCTGGGCCACACGATTTTCCAGCTCCTGGCGGCCCCGGGCTTCGAAGTCGATGCGGTCGATATAGTGCCGGCGGCGTTGCATCACCAGGCCGGCCAGCAGCATCAGCACCAGCAGTGCGCCGCCACCGATGGCCATGACGGTTTGCACCGAACGGTCGACCAGCATGCGTGGTGCGAGGATGCTGACCTGCCAGCCGGTCTCCTTGATGTCACGCGTCTGGGCCAGCCAAGCGTTCTGGTTGAGTACCAGCGGCTGTGGCGCCTGGGTCGGGTAGGGCTGGATGGCGATGATCGCCTGGCGCTCGGCCTCGGTCAGCTCGCGCGTGGCGCGAAAGCGCCAGTCGGGCCGCGAGGTGAGGATCACCACACCGTTGTGGTCGGTCAGCAGCAATTGCTCGGGCGTATTGCCCCAGAGTGTCTCGGTGTGGTCCAAGTCGACCTTGACCACCAATACCCCGACGATGCGTTCACGGTCATGGACTGCTGCGGCAAAAAAATAGCCGCGCTTGGCCGACGTGGTGCCTTGGCCGAAGAAGCGCCCAAGTTGCCCGGCCATGGCCTCGTTGAAGTACGGGCGGAAGGCGAAATTACGGCCAACGAAGCTGTCGCGCTTGTCCCAGTTGGAGGCGGCCAGGGTATTGCCGCTGACGTCCATCAGGTACATCACCTCGGCACCGGTCTGGTGGGCGATGTCTTTGAGCAGGCGGTTGGCGTTGGTCACCGCTTCGAGCTTGAACGGGTCGGCCAGTACGCCGCGCAGCGCCGGCAATTCGCCAAGAATCTGCGGCAGGGTTTCGTAGCGGTGCAGGGTGCCGAGCAGGTTGGCGACATACAGGTCCAGGGTCTGGCGATTCTGCGACGCCAGTTCGTCCTGATAATAGCGTTCGGCAAGGTGATGCAGCGGCCACAGCAAAGGGGCCAGGCACAGGGCCAACAGGGCCAGGCTGCGCCAGCGGGGACGGCGTGGGTGCGTGGGTTTTGCAATCATCGCGTAAATGCGCCAGAAGGGTCTGGCGCAATTATGCGCTACTTGAGGCAGTCGATCAGCGCCTGCTGCCAGTGCGGTAGCGTTACGCCCCACTCGCGGGCCAGGCGTGAGCAGTCCAGGCGCGAGTTGGCCGGCCGGCGCGCGGGCGTGGGGTATTCGCTGGAGGGGATCGGCAGCAGCTCGGCGCAGGGCAGGCCGCGGGCCTTTAGCTGCTCGCCGATGGCCTGGGCAAAGCCGAACCACGAGGTCTGGCCTTGGGCGGCCAGGTGATAGGTGCCCCAGGCACCGGCCCGGCCAGCCTGCCAGCGCTCGATCAGCACGCGGGTGCTGAGGGCGATGGTCGTGGCCCAGGTTGGCGCGCCGATCTGGTCGTCGACCACCCGCAGTTGCGGTTTTTCCTGCAGCAGGCGTTGCATGGTCAGCAGGAAGTTGCGCCCGTGCAGCGAGTACACCCAGCTGGTACGCAGAATCAGGTGTGCGCCGCCCACGGCAGCGACGGCCTGCTCACCGGCAAGCTTGCTGCGCCCGTAGACACCGAGCGGGTTGGGTACGTCCTGCTCGTTGTATGGCGTGGCCTTTTCCCCGTCGAACACGTAGTCGGTGGAGTAGTGAATCAGCGGTGCGCCAAGGCGCAGCGCTTCTTCGGCAAGCACGCCAGGGGCTTGGGCATTGATCGCAAAGGCGGTGTCCGGCTCGGTTTC
Source organism: Pseudomonas sp. p106 (assembly GCF_003936645.1). Classification (NCBI taxonomy): domain Bacteria; kingdom Pseudomonadati; phylum Pseudomonadota; class Gammaproteobacteria; order Pseudomonadales; family Pseudomonadaceae; genus Pseudomonas; species Pseudomonas sp. p106. The sequence goes on along the minus strand of NZ_RHQR01000019.1, from coordinate 9,546 downwards.
GGCCTGGTCCACTGCGGTGTAGGCGGCAGCATTGATGATCAGCCCGGGGGCAAGCTGGCGCAGCGGTTCACGCAAGGCCTCGGGCTGTGCCAGGTCCAATTGGTCGCGGCCCAGCAGGTGTATCTCGCCCAGGCCGGCCAACTGTGTTTTCAGCGCTTGGGCGACCTGGCCATTGTGGCCACACACGAGCACCCTCATGGGAACAGGTCCGCGTCAGCCAGCAGCGCGCCGGCCTGGTCCTTGGCCGACAGCTGCGGCGCTTCCACGCCCCAGTCGATGGCCAGTTGTGGATCATCCCAGCGGATGCAGCGCTCGGCGGCGGGGTTGTAGTAGTCGGTGGTCTTGTACAGGAAGTCAGCCGATTCGCTCAACACAAGGAAACCATGGGCGAACCCTGGCGGGATCCAGAACTGGCGGTGGTCTTCGGCGCACAGGCGGGTGGCCACCCAGCGGCCGAACGTCGGTGAGCTGCGGCGAATGTCCACGGCCACATCCAGCACTTCGCCCTGCACAACCCGCACCAGTTTCCCCTGGGGGTTATCGATCTGGTAGTGCAGCCCGCGGAGCACGCCGCGCTGTGAGCGGGAGTGGTTGTCCTGGACGAAATGGGCGTCAAAGCCTGTCAGCCGCGCAAACTCGCGGGCATTGAAGCTTTCGAAGAAAAAGCCGCGGCTGTCACCGAAGAGCTTGGGCTCGATGATCAGTACGTCGGGTATGTCTGTTGCGATTATGTTCATGGCAATTTTCTGACCAGTGTACTCAGGGGTGGACCGTACCGGCCTCGTTCAATGTAGCCGCCTTGGCGCTTTGCAGCCCGGATTGCCATCATGACCGAGCGTGAACGCACGATCATCATTTCATCATTGCCACTTGTGTATCGGCCTTGGCAGTGGCGAGATAAGCGAAAAGTAAAAGAGGTTCCATCTTCATGCCCCTCAGCACCCTGATCCAGCGTTCCAGCCTGCCAAGCCCTTCGCTCAGCGAAGCCCAGGCGCATGCCTTGCTTCAGGCGCATTACGACCTGGCCGGCAGCCTGACTACGCTGGGCAGCCAGCAAGACCTGAACTTGCGTCTGGATACGGGGCAGGAGCGGTTTGTGCTCAAGGTTTGCCACGGCAATTATGCCCAGATGGAACTGGAGGCGCAGCATGCGGCGCTGGCTTACCTGCGCGGGCAAGGGTTGCCGGTACCTGCCGTACGCCCGGCACGCGACGGCCAGTCGTTGTTGGCACTGGACATCGATGGCCAACCGCTGCGCGCCCGCCTGCTCGATTATATAGAAGGGCAGCCGCTGACCCGCCTCAAGCACATGCAGCCTCGCCTGATGGCCGAACTGGGCGCGCTGTGCGCCCGGGTCGACAAAGCCTTGGCCGATTTCGACCACCCAGGCCTGGTGCGCACCCTGCAATGGGACCCGCAACACGCCCAGGCGCTGATCGAGCATTTGTTGCCAGTGCTGCAGGATGCCGGGCAGCGCACCCGCCTGGAGCAGGCCACTGGCCTGGCCGCCGCACACCTGGCACCGCTGGTGGACGCCTTGCCGAGCCAGGCCGTGCACCTGGACATCACCGATGACAATGCCGTCTGGGCCCGCGATGAGCAGCGCCAGTGGCAACTGCAGGGCATCATCGATTTCGGTGACCTGGTGCGTACCTGGCGCATCGCCGACTTGTCGGTGACCTGCGCGGCCTTGCTGCACCATGCCGAAGGCGACCCGCTGCGCATCCTGCCGGCCGTGCGCGCTTACCAGGCCCTCAACCCGCTGAGCGAAACCGAGTTGCGCGCCCTGTGGCCGCTTGTGCTCAACCGCGCTGCGGTGCTGGTGCTCAGCAGTGAGCAACAACTGGCCGTGGACCCGGGCAACCAGTACATCCGTGACAACATCGCCCATGAGTGGGAGATCTTCGATACCGCTACCGCCGTGCCTTTTGCCCTGATGGAAGCGGCCATTCTGCAGGCCGCCGGCATCGAACCGAGCCGACCGGACCTCGCCGATTGTGCCCTGTTGCTGCCGGACCTCGCCCGTGAGGCGGTAACGCGCGTCGACCTGGGCGTGCTCAGCCCCCACTGCCAGGCCGGAAACTGGGAGCAGCCCGGCTTCGATCAGCGTCAGCTGACGGCGCAGCCCGCGCCTGCTTGCAGCCTGCATGGCCAGTATCGCCTGTCGCAAACCCATATCGACCGCCCTGACGAGCCGGCCACCTGCGCCCTGGGCGTCGAACTGCACGTGCCCAACGGCAGTGCGGTACAGGCCCCGCAAGCCGGGACCTGGCAGCGCCACGGCGATGGCCGTGGCTGCTTGCGCACCGCACAGTGGGCCTTCTGGCTCAGTGGCCTGGAAGATACCCCCGCAGACGGGCAGGCCGTGGCCAAGGGACAGGCGCTGGGCAGCAGCTGTGGTTTTCTCAGTGTGCAGCTGTGCCTGGACGCCAGCATCCAGCCGCCACTGTTCGCTGCACCTTCCCAGGCTGCCGCCTGGCTGGCGCTGTGCCCCTCGCCTGCAGCTTTGCTGGGTTTCGACTGCGATGCCGAGCCGCTGGCCGACCCCCAGGCATTGCTGGCCCGCCGCGACGCCAGCTTTGCCCGCTCGCAGAAGCACTACTATGCACAGCCACCACACATCGAGCGCGGCTGGCGCAACTACCTGATCGACATGCAAGGCCGCTCCTACCTCGACATGCTCAACAACGTCGCGGTACTCGGCCATGGTCACCCTCGCATGGTGGCCGAGTCGGCACGGCAATGGTCGTTGCTCAATACCAACTCGCGCTTCCATTACGCGGCCATTGCCGAGTTTTCCGAGCGCCTGCTCAAGTTGGCGCCGGCGGGCTTTGACCGAGTGTTTCTGGTCAACAGTGGTACCGAGGCCAACGACCTGGCCATTCGCCTGGCCTGGGCCTACAGCGGCGGGCGCGACCTGCTCAGCGTGCTGGAGGCCTACCATGGCTGGTCGGTGGCGACCGATGCCATTTCCACCTCTATTGCCGACAACCCGCAAGCCCTGGAAACCCGGCCCGACTGGGTACACCCCGTCGAGGCGCCGAATACCTTCCGTGGCCGCTACCGTGGCGCAGACAGTGCCGGTGACTACCTGCGCGACGTCGATGCCAAGCTTGCCGACCTCGATGCCCGTGGCCGTCAGCTGGCCGGCATGATCTGCGAGCCGGTTTACGGCAACGCCGGTGGTATCTCGCTGCCTGCGGGTTACCTGAAAGAGGCGTATGCCAAGGTCCGTGCCCGCGGCGGTGTGTGCATCGCCGATGAAGTGCAGGTGGGCTATGGCCGCTTGGGTGAGTACTTCTGGGGCTTCGAGGAGCAGGGTGTGGTGCCCGACATCATCACCATGGCCAAGGGTATGGGCAACGGCCAGCCACTGGGGGCGGTGATTACCCGGCGCGAGATTGCCGAGGCGCTGGAGGCGCAGGGCTACTTCTTCTCCTCGGCTGGGGGCAGCCCGGTGAGTTGCCGTATCGGCATGGCGGTGCTGGACGTGATGGACGAGGAGGGGTTGTGGCAGAACACCCGCGAAACCGGGCGGTATTTCAAAGCGCGCCTGCAAGCGTTGGTCGATAAACATCCGCTTGCCGGTGCCACGCATGGTTCGGGTTTCTACCTGGGGCTGGAGCTGGTGCGTGACCGCCAGACGCTGGAGCCGGCCACTGAGGAAACCATGGTGCTGTGCGACCGCCTGCGTGACCTGGGGATCTTCATGCAGCCGACCGGCGACTACCTGAACATCCTCAAGATCAAGCCGCCGATGTGCACCACGCGCGCCAGCGTGGACTACTTTGTGAACAGTGTGGACCGCATCCTGTCCGAAGGGTTGTAAGCATCAGCGATGCCGCTCATGTCGATTGTTATCGGCCTGAGCGGCATTTTTATCAGCCGTTCAGCATTTTCATCCTTTTAATGCCGATATATATCGGTTATAAAATCGGCATCCAAATTGACCATCGGCCTAGGGCCTTTGCAGAGGTTACCCATGAAAACCCTCAACTCCACCCCCCGCGCCGACGGTTTCCACATGCCCGCCGAATGGGCGCCGCAGAGCCAGGTGTGGATGGTCTGGCCCGAGCGTTCGGACAACTGGCGCCTGGGAGGCAAGCCTGCCCAGGCTGCCCACGTCACCCTGGCCAAAGCCATCGCCCGCTTCGAGCCGGTTACCGTTGCTGTTTCTGCCGGCCAGTACGAAAACGCCCGCGGTCAGCTGGACCTGCCCAACATCCGTGTGGTGGAAATCAGCAACGACGACGCCTGGGTGCGTGATACCGGCCCGACCTTCGTCATCAATGATTCGGGCGAAGTGCGCGGTGTGGATTGGGGCTTCAACGCCTGGGGCGGCTTCGACGGCGGCTTGTACGCGCCGTGGAACCGCGATGAGGAGCTGGCAGCCAAGGTGCTGGAAATGGAGCGTTGCCAGCGCTACCAGACCGAAGGCTTCGTGCTTGAGGGCGGCTCGATCCATGTGGACGGTGAGGGCACCCTGATCACTACCGAAGAGTGCCTGCTCAACCGCAACCGCAACCCGCACCTGAACCGTGAGCAGATCGAAGAGATCCTGCGTGAGCACCTGGCGGTGGAGACCATCGTCTGGCTGCCCGATGGCCTGTACAACGACGAAACCGATGGCCACGTCGACAACTTCTGCTGTTACGTCAGCCCAGGCGAAGTGTTACTGGCCTGGACCGATGATTCCAACGACCCCAACTATGCGCGCTGCCATGCCGCCTATGATGTGCTGAAAAACAGCCGTGATGCCAAAGGCCGCGAGTTTGTGGTGCACAAGATGCCCATTCCTGGCCCGCTGTTCGCCACTGAAGAAGAGTGCGCCGGCGTCGATCAGGTGGTCGGTAGCCAGGAGCGAGACCCGTCGGTACGCCTGGCCGGGTCCTACGTGAACTTCCTGATCGTCAACGGCGGCATCATCGCGCCAAGCTTCAATGACCCGGCAGATGCCCAGGCCAGAGCCATTCTGGCCAAGGTCTTCCCGGACCACGAAGTGGTGATGATCCCCGGGCGTGAGCTGCTGCTGGGCGGTGGCAACATCCACTGCCTGACTCAGCAGCAACCGGCGCCGGTCAAGCGCTGAAGCAACGCTGCAGAAAAAGCCCGTCGCCTGACGGGTTTTTTTTGGGCCGCGACGTCCGGCATGTCGAAATGGCATATGTTTTGTATTGTTTTCAGGGAGTTAACTCAGCAGTACGGTCACTCCGTTCTGTAACAATCAAGACGTAGATTAGCCGCTCACGGGGTAAGGAGTACGTGTAGACATGAACACAGCAAGTGAGACGGCTTTGCGCCCATCGGCAGTAAATCACCAAGCGCTGAAAACCTTGGCACATTGGTTGAAACACCATGGAAGCAATCGGGTCAGGACGACCGACCCACGACGTTTGCTGGATGGCCGCTACCCGCAGGGCCTGATCAGCGATGCGGAGCTGGAAGCGCTGCTGGGCGTGTGGCACTGAACAGGGCAGGAGCCCGCACCGAGAAACGCCACCGTGCTTGCGGTGGCGTTTTCATTTGCAGGCCTTGAAACCTCAGAAGCTGTAAGTCCCGGTGACCACCAGGCTGCGTGGGTCGCCGATCTGAATCTGCGCCGCACTGGTCGCCGAACTGTAGTAAGTCTTGTCAGTGATGTTGCTCAGCGCCGCACGTACGTCCCAGTCACGGGTGCGCAACCCCACCAGCGCATCCCAGCGCCCATATCCTGGCATTACCGTGGTGTTCTGGTTGTCGGCATAACGCTCACCCACCAGCGTCAGCCCTGTTTCGGCGTACCAGCCCAACTCCGGTTTCCAGGTTACGAACAGGCTGGCATTGCGTTTGGCCACGTCGTTGATGCGGTTGCCTTCCAGGTTGTTGTTGTCTTTGACGATGGTCGCGTCCTGCAAGCCGATGCCACCGCGAACGTACCAGTTGCCGACGACGTTGCCTGTCGCAGTCAGTTCGATGCCACGCGAGCGTTGCAGCCCGCTCAGCAAGGTGATTTCCGGGTTGTTCGGGTCACGTGTGCGGCGGTTGTACAACTCCAGTTCGTAAACAGCGAGGGTGGTGGTCAGGCGCTCGTCGAGCCAGTCGCTTTTTACCCCAAGCTCCTTCTGCCGCGTCAGCTCCGGGCTGGTGTCGTTGGTATTGCCGGCTGCGCCCGGCGTGATACCGATCAGGCCTCCGCCGACGGGCGAGAAGGTCTTGCTCCACGACGCGTAGAACGAGTGGTCGCGCCACGGCGTATAGACCACGCCCAGGCGCGGGCTGGTGGTGTTGCTGTCCTGTTGTTCTGACAGGTTGCGTATCTTGTTGGTGGTCTTTACCTCGAACTGGTCAAAGCGCACCCCCGCCAGGACCTGCCATTGATCGTTGAGGCGAATCTGGTCCTGCAGGTACAGGCCACGGCTGTCGACCACGGTATGGTTGTTGCTCGACAGCACCATCGGCCCGGTGTGCTGCAGGGCGCGGTTGGGGTTGTTCAGGTCCAGGCCCGGTACCGGACGGCCGCCGGCCGATGCGGCGGCAGCCGTGTACAGGGTTGGGTCGCGCCGCTGGTTGCCGAACTCCAGGCCCAGCAGCAGTTTGTGCTCCACGCCCCAGGTGGCGAAATCGCCTTCGGCTTCAAGGTTGTTGAACAGGTTGCGGGTGTTCAGGTCTTGTTGCCAGCGTTGGCGGGTCACCGTGTTGTTGCTGGCGTTGTAGCCGGTGAGGTAGGTGTTGTCGAACTCGCTGTCGAGCTTGAACAGGCCCAGGGTATGGCGCAGTTGCCAGGTGTCGTTGAGCTGGTAGTTGAGCCGTGAACGCAATGACTGCGCACGATCATCGATGTAATCGCGCTGGGTATCGCCGTAGGTGGTGCTGCGGCTGACATCCGCCGGGCGCCCATTCACGCCGGGGATGCCGCGGTCGGGGGTACGGTTGTAACGGCTGTACTCGTACTGCACCAGCCAGTCGAGGTCGGGGCTGAGCTGCCAGCTCATCGACGGCGCGAACAGTTGGCGGTTGCCATCGATGCCGTCACGGAAGCTGTTGTTGTCCTGGTTGCCCGTGTTCAGGCGCAGGCTGATGTTGTCGCTGGGGTCGGCGCTAAGGTCGGCATACAGGCTGCGCAGGTCTTCGCTACCGCCCTGGGCTTGGATGGAGGAGCGGCGGCCACGTTCCGGCGCCTTGCTCACCCGGTTGACGATGCCACCCTGGCTGCCACGGCCATACAGCACTGCTGCCGGCCCCTTGAGCACTTCGACACGCTCAATGTTGTGCAGGTCGCGCGTGTACTGGCTGTCGTCGCGAATGCCGTCCAGGTAGAAATCGTTGCTCGCCTCGAAGCCACGGATGCGCACGCTGTCAAAGCGCGTATCGGCGCCACTGCTGACGTTGGGTATGCCTTCAAGGGCCTTGCCCAGCGAGTCGCTGCCATAGTCCAAAACATTGGCGGTCTTCACTGTGTCGATGGCTTGGGGAACGTAGCGCACGGGGGTGGAAGTGCGGGTGGCGGTGCTCACTTCCTTGATCCGAGGGTTGTCTTCTTCGCGCTCGCTGTCTGCGGTCACCGTCAACTCGGGCAGGGTGGTGGTTGTGGCGCTGGCCAGGCTGGCGCTGAACAGCAACGAAAGGCCAAGCGTCAGGGGTGAAAGGCGGCAGGGGGCAAGCATGAAGGCATCCGGACCTAAGGCAGTTGATAAGGTGGTGCGAATGGTAATGCTTGCTATTTGCTTTTGCTCACCTATTTGTAAAGGCTCGTCTTTACATGTGTATCGCTTTGTAACTAGTCATTGGCGCGGCCTCGCATTCGCTGAAACACCCTACACGGTGCTAAGACTTAGCTACTTTCAGAAAAATTATCCGTCGTTCTTGGTAAAGCGAATGGAAATGCCCTGTGTCACGGCATTATTTTGGTTATATCGACCTGCATTTCACGAGTTTTTGACATTTGTAATCGCACGCGGCTAGGATTCGGCCAACGCCTGCTGGCCATGACCTGGCCATGCTGCTGCACAAGGCCCGCCACACGACCTCCGGCGGGCCTTTCAGTTCGGATCCGCATAGCGTCGAACCTACGAAGGGGCGTTGGTTCCTGGCGTCATATTGCAGAGCGTTTTTGATTACGAAATAAGGAAAACAAGATGTTGAAAACCAGGATCAGCCTGGTCGCTTTGGCGATGATCGCCGCGACCCAGGCCCAGGCCAATGAGCAGGCCGAGAGCAAGGGCTTTATCGAAGACAGCCACGCAAACGTTCTTCTGCGTAACGCTTACATGGATCGCGACAAGAAACACGGCACCAAGGACCAGAGCGAGTGGGGCCAGGCTTTCATCGGCAACTTCTCCTCCGGCTTCACCCAGGGCACCGTGGGCGTCGGCGTTGACGCTTTCGGCCTGTATGCCGTGCGCCTGGACGGTGGCAAAGGCCGTAACGGCGCTGCCGGCGTCGACTTCTTCAAGGCCAGTGACACCGCGCCGAAGAACTCGCCGCACAATCTGGCGCGTGCTGGCGCCGCGATCAAGTTCCGCGTATCCAACACTGTACTCAAGTACGGTGACATGATGCCTGCTCTGCCGGTGCTGCAGTACGACGACAGCCGTCTGCTGCCTGAGAGCTACACCGGTACCTTCATCACCTCCAAGGAGATCGAGGGCCTGGAACTGAATGCCGGTCATTTCACCCAAGAGGCGCGCAAGAGTGCCGAGGGGCGTGACAGCGGCCACCTGAAATCGATTGATGTGTTCGGTGGCAGCTACAAATTCACCGACAACTTCACGGCCTCCGCCTACACGTCCAACATCGAAGACGTGATGAAGAAGCACTACCTGGGCCTGAACTACGTCTTCCCGATCGCGGCAGACCAATCCCTGACCTTGGACTTCAACGGCTACAAGTCGGATATCAACAGCAAGTACGTGCAAAAAGCCGACCTGACTGGTGACGACAACACGATCTGGAGCCTTGCGGCCACCTATGCGTTCGGCCCGCACTCGGTGACCTTGGCGCACCAGCGCAGCACCGGCAGCACTGGCTACAACTATGGCTGGTACCAGGACCGAGGTGGCGTGGGTGATGGCGGTTCGACCATCTACCTGGCCAACTCCTACTGGTCTGACTTCAACGCCGAAGACGAGCGTTCCTGGCAGGTTGCCTATGGTCTGGACTTTGGCGCCTACGGCGTTCCGGGCCTGACCTACAAGATCGCTTACGTGCGTGGTGACAACATCAACACTCACGGCTACGGCGAAGGTAAGGAGCGTGAAATCTTCAACCAGCTTCGCTATGTAGTTCAGGACGGGCCGGCCAAGGACCTGTCGGTCAAGCTGCGTGGTTCCTGGCTGCGCACATCGGAAAGCGTTCGCCAGAACGGCTACTTCGACGACGGCAACGAAGTCCGCGTATTCGTCGAGTACCCGATCAGCATCTTCTGATACTGATCTGGCAGAGGGCTGCCTCGCAGCCCGTTCGCCGGCAAGCCGGCTTCCACAGCCTGTGGGAGATTCTATGGTTGTAAACAACGGTCTTTAGGCCGTTCTGCTTACGTATTCCTCCTTCTTCTTCATCAGGGCAAAT